>NZ_JAUF01000077.1:0-36808 GCF_000585455.1 Microbacterium sp. MRS-1 | reverse complement strand
GTCGCCGGCTCCGGCGAACAGGGCGGCCGCGGCGCGGGCGGGTTCCACGGCGTCGGCGTGGGCGCCCGCCCACATCCGGCCGATCGCGAGCGTCGACAGCAGATCGGCGCGCTCGAGGGGATGACCGTCACCGAGCGCGTCGAGCTCGTGCTGCACCCGCGGCAGCGACTCGACGAGGTCGACGCCGAAGAGCACGAGACCGAGGCGTTCCTCGAGCCCGGCCTGCACGTCGCGGCCCTCCTCGCGGAGCACCGCGAGCCGGCTCGGCAGCGCCGCCGCCGCCTCATCCGTACGGCCGTAGGAGCACAGGGCCGACAGCAGGTGCGAGCTCAATGCGACGCGGTCCTCGCCGACGGCATCCGCAAGCGCCGCACGGATCGCGTCGATCGCTGCCCTCGATCCGGCTCCGCTCAGCACGAGGGCGTGCTGCACGCGCTCCTCGGGCGTCCGCGGGGACGGCACCGGGGAGGCGGCGAGCGCGGAGAACTCGTGCGAGTGGATCGGCACGTCATAGCGCTCGCTCGCGGCGTCCCGCAGGCGGGTGAGGGCGAGCCGGTGCGCGTCGGTGCCGTTGCGCACGTCGAACGCCGCGGCGATCGTGTCGGCGAGTGCCCACGCGCGGCTGGCGAGCGCGGATGCCGTCCACGCTCCCTCGTGGGAGCCGAACAGCGTGACGAGCTCTTCGGCATCGGATCCGCGCACCGGCGTGTCGGGGTGGCCGGCGGCGGCCACCGCGTCCAGACCCACCGCGAACGATGCGAGAGCGGTCTCGTGCGCGGCGGCATCCAGCCCGTCGTGGACGAGCCAGGGCAGGTGCTTCTCCACCAGCGCCAGGGCGCGGGCCTCGTTGCCCGTCACCGCGCAGAAGACGACGTTGTCGGCGATGATCGCGAGGTTGGCCGGGTTGTCCTTGGCGAGCCGGTAGCTGCGCAGATGCGCGGCGCGCGCCTGGTCGAGCATGCCGGCGCGCAGGGAGGGCAGAAGAGTGCGGGCGAGGGCGTGCTCGGGCTCCTCGCCGCACGAGAACCCGCCGTCGATCATCTCCTGCACCAGGCGGATGGCGTCCTCCTCGCGTCCCGTCTCGGCGAAGAAGCCGGCGAACTGACTGCGCACGCAGGCGTCGCAGTGGCTGTAGTCGTCGCGCGGCGTCGCCTCCAGCGTGCGCTGCAGTGCGGTCGCCTCCTCGACGCGTCCTGCCGACCAGGCATCTTCGAAGCGCGCCATCAGCACGCCCGACTCGCCGACACCCGCGCGGCGATAGTGCTCCTGCATGTCGTCGAGCACAGCGGCGATCTGGGCGGGAGCGAACTCGGGGGAGTTGGACAGCGCGCCCGCCATCCACTTGTACTGCCAGAGCAGATCACCGGCGGGCTCCAGCACCGCGGGAAAGCGCTCGGGGTCGGCGTCGTGGTGAGCCAGGCACCACGCGAACGAGGTCAGCATGAGGTCGGTGTCGCCCGACATGTTCGCGCTCGAGGTCTGCCGCAGCCGCGCTTCGTACTCGAGGCGCTCGTCTCCGCTTTCCTGCGCCAGCGACACGGCCTCGGCCACCAGAGCCCGCTCCTCGGGGCCCCAGGGTGCGCGGTCGATGTCGTCGAAGAGGGCGCGGATGCGGGTGGCGTAGCTCGTCATGGTTCTCCTTGTTCATCGTCTGTCTCGGCACGCAGGGCGTGGCCGAGCAGCTCCGACAGCGATGTGGTCATGAGTGCGCGGTCCGCCGCGCCGAGGGGGTGGTGTCCGGCCAGCAGCGACTGCACGTAGAGCAGTCGCACGCTCAGGGCGAAGACCCGGTCGCCCGCGTCGGCGGGCGTTGCGGCCAGCCGCCGCACGAGGTCGTTGTTCCAGTTCAGGCACAGCCGCGACGCGGGGGCCGCCCCGCGGTCCCCGGCTCCGGCGACCGCGGCGGCACGGTCGAGCACACCTCCCCACAGGGCCCCGCCGGCGCTGCGGGCGCGCCCGCGGTCGAGCGCGCGCAGCACCGCCGGGTCCGAGACGAACAACACCGGCAGCTCGGTGCGCTCGAACACGCGCACGATGACCTCGACATCGGCCAGTGCTGTCGCGGCGCGCCGCTCGAGGGCGACCGCCGCGTCGCGATCGTCCAGTGGGGGAAGATCGAGCCGGTCGATCTCGTCGACGACGTCGACACGCTCGACGGTGACCTCGGGGAACAGAGCCGGCAGCAGACGCACGAGATCGGCGTCGTACACATAGCCGCCGTCCACGAGCACACCGCTCGTGTCGGCGACGCTCGCGACCTGGCGGAACTCGTCGACCGTCTCGGTGTAGCGCACGTGCGGATAGCGCCGCACGAGCTCCTCGATGCGCAGACGCCCCTGGGTGGTCTCCACCGACAGCCATCGCACGATGAAGCGGGCGAGCTCGTCGTCGTGGCGCACGAGCGACTTCAGCGCCACCTCGTGGATCGCCACGAACTGCGCCAGGCGCACCGGGTCGTGCAGCGCGAGCTCGAGGATCCACCGGCGGACGCCGTCGCCGAGCTCTCGCCGCGTCTGCTCGAGGGCATCGTCATCGACGAGCGACTCCCGACTGGCGGTGGGGTGCAGCCCCTCCGAATCGATCACGGCACGGGCGAAGAACGCCCAGTCGGGCAGGATGTCGTCGGCCCGCTCGGTCAGAAGCATCCGGTGCAGGTACACCCGCGTGCTCTGCCGCGCCGACGGGGGCGGGGCGTAGGGCAGGACGTAGGCGACCCCGCGGGTCTGGGTGGCGGGCACCGTCAGTGCGATCGCGTCGAGCGGCTCCGCGCCGATGAGGTCGCGGCCGTAGGCGAGACGCGCGTCGCGGTCATCCGCGAGGAACGGCGGCTCGGTGGTGATCGTCATCTCGCCGCCGGCGGGCAGGTCCACGACGATCGTCACCGGCAGATAGGCGGCGAACGTCTCGGCGAGCTCGCGCACCGTCGCCGTCTCGACCAGCGTCCGTGTCTCGGCGCGCGGGGTCAGGTGCACGCTCGTGCCGACGGGGATGTCCTGCGTGCACGGTCCGACGCGGAACGTTCCGTCGGAGTGGCCCACCCACTCCACGGCTTCGCCGGTGACCGCGCTGCGGGAGCGGATGACGATGCTGTCGCAGACCATGAAGCACGACAGCATCCCGATGCCGAACTGCCCCAGGTAGCCTCCGCGTGGCAGGTCGAAGATGTCGCGTTTGGAGCTGCGTCCGACGGTGGCGAGCAGGGCGGCGACCTCGGCGGCGGTCAGGCCCACGCCGTCGTCACGCAGGACGAACTCGTCGGATGCCGCGCTGACCGGTGTGATCCGCACACGACCGCCCCCGCCGTCGACGCCGCGGCGGGCGCTGATCGCGTCGACCGCGTTCTGCAGCAGCTCGCGCAGGTACACCCGGGGGCCGGAGTAGATGTGCCGGCTGAGCAGGTCGATGACTCCGCGCAGGTCGACCTGGAACTGATGTGCGGCGGCGTTCTCGTTCAGCGTCATACCTCGGTGTGGAGCGTCGGGGGATCCGTCCAGGCTATTCGAGAATTTGCCCGGCGCGAGGGGCTGGCGCTGTGCGCACGAGCGGAGCAGGATGTGCCCATGGACACCTCGGATGCGGTCAGCTTCCTCGATGACCGGCAGTGCTGGCAGCGCCTCGCGGAACAGGAACTCGGTCGCCTCGTGACGCACGTCGGCGCCGTGCTGGACATCTTCCCCGTGAACTACATCGTCGACGGTGACAGTGTGCTCTTCCGTACCGCGGAGGGCAGCAAGCTGACCGAGCTGACGATCAACGACGATGTCCTGTTCGAAGTCGACGAGTACAGCGACACCGATGCCTGGAGCGTCGTGATCCGCGGGCACGCGCAGCGGCTCACGAGCGCAGACGAGGTGCGCGCCGCCGACGAGCTGGGACTTCGGCCCTGGATCCCCACGGTGAAGTACAACTACGTCCGGGTGCGCGCGGCATCCGTGTCGGGCCGAGACTTCCGCAGGGGACCCGAACCCGACCGCTACGGAGTGCAGCAGTACTGACGGTTCGCGCGTCCAGATGGCATGACGTACACTGGACAGTGCAGTTGAAGTCTGCATTCTTTCGCCGTGCCCGCGCTCCGCGTGACGTTCGGGCGGAGATGTGGTCTTCACCCCGGGATCTCATGATCTCTAGGGCGGTAGCTCAATTGGCAGAGCAGCGGTCTCCAAAACCGCAGGTTGCAGGTTCGATTCCTGTCCGCCCTGCGCGTCAGCGATCAGCTGACACCGCAGGTCGCGCCGGTTCACGCCGGTGTGGAAAGCAAGTCCGAGCACGTCCGAGCACGTCACATGGGTGGGTACATGGTCCAGGAAGAGGCGCACGGCGAGGTCGTCGCAGCAGGCGGCACGCCCCGTGAGAAGAAGCTGAACTTCTTCCAGCGGATCGCGCTCTTCATCCGCCAGGTCTTCGGCGAACTCCGTAAGGTGGTCACGCCGACCCGCCAGGAGCTGCTGAAGTTCACCGGTGTCGTTCTCGGCTTCGTCATCGTGATGATGGCCGTCGTGTACAGCCTCGACTTGCTCTTCACCTGGGTGGTGCAGGTCGTCTTCGGCGTGCCGAGCTGATCCAGCCGACGCCCGAGCTGTCACCGCACGACCCCCGAGGGAAGAGGACATACGTGTCTGAGAAGTACACCGACGACGTCGACTGGGCCACTGCCGCCGAGCAGTCCAGCGAGGACGACGAGGCGCAGGAAGGCAACATCCTCGCCGCCGAGGAGCTGTCCTCGGAGCCTGCAGAGCACCTCGCCGTGCACGTCGTCGACGATGAAGACGACGCCGAGGGCGAAGACGAAGACATCGACATCGACGACCCGGAGGCAGACGCCATCGTGAACGACGCACTCGAGATCGACGAGGCCGCCGAGGCCGAGGCTGCCGCAGAGGTGCTCACCGACGCGCTCGCCGAGGAGGAGGCCGAGGCCGCCGCCCACGCCGCCGAGGAGATCGCGCCGTACGACGGTCCCGACGTGAACGGCGAGCCCGACCCGGCTCCGGAAGACCCCTACGAGGCCTTCCGCGCCGAACTGCGTTCGCTGCCCGGCAAGTGGTACGTGATCCACTCCTACGCGGGCTTCGAGCGCAAGGTGAAGGCGAATATCGAGCAGCGCAAGAACTCGCTCGAGGTCGAAGAGGACATCTATCAGGTCGAGGTCCCGATGGAGGACGTCGTCGAGATCAAGAACGGCCAGCGCAAGATGGTCAACCGGGTGCGCATCCCGGGCTACGTCCTCGTGCGGATGGAGCTGAACGAAGACACCTGGTCGGTCGTGCGTCACACGCCCGGCGTCACCGGCTTCGTCGGCAACGCGCACAACCCGACGCCGCTGCGGTTCGAAGAAGCCTTCAACATGCTGAAGTCGCTCGTGCAGGTCACCGAGACGGCCCCCGTCAAGGGCGCCGCCGGCAAGGGGGCGTCGGCTCCCGCGCGCAGCGTCATCACCGAGGTCGACTTCGAGATCGGCGAGACCATCACGATCAAGGAAGGCTCGTTCGCGGGCCTGCCCGGATCGATCAGCGAGATCAAGCCCGAGAGCGGCAAGCTCACCGTGCTCGTCTCCCTCTTCGAGCGTGAGACGCCGGTCGAGCTGTCGTTCGACCAGGTCACCAAGCAGTGATCCATACCGGATGCCGCGGCATCCGGTAGAATCATCAGGTTGCGCGCGCGTCGCGCGACATCCCCACCACCTTTCGGGTCCGCCGATCGTGTGGAAGCGCGCCCCGAGGCTCCGGCCGACGTGCGCTCGACAGAAGGAAAGAGAATGGCACCGAAGAAGAAGGTGACCGGCCTGATCAAGCTTCAGATCAACGCCGGTGCCGCCAACCCGGCGCCGCCGATCGGCCCCGCGCTCGGTCAGCATGGCGTCAACATCATGGAGTTCTGCAAGGCGTACAACGCCGCGACGGAGTCGCAGCGCGGCAACGTCATCCCCGTGGAGATCACCGTCTACGAGGACCGCAGCTTCACGTTCATCCTGAAGACCCCGCCCGCCGCGGAGCTCATCAAGAAGGCCGCCGGCGTGCAGAAGGGCTCCAAGACCCCGCACACCGTCAAGGTCGCGAAGCTCACCAAGGACCAGGTCCGTCAGATCGCCGAGACGAAGATGCCCGACCTGAACGCGAACGACATCGAGGCCGCCTCGCTGATCATCGCCGGCACCGCCCGCTCCATGGGCATCACGGTCGAGGACTGAGGGGGAACGCACAATGGCTAAGTCCAAGGTTTACGAAGCAGCCGCGGCGAAGATCGACCGCGACAAGTTCTACACGTCCACCGAGGCCGTGAAGCTCGCGAAGGAGACGGGGTCGAAGAAGTTCGACTCGACCGTCGAGGTCGCCCTCAAGCTCGCGGTCGACCCGCGCAAGGCGGACCAGATGGTCCGTGGCACGGTCATCCTCCCGCACGGCACGGGCAAGACCGCCCGCGTCATCGTGTTCGCGACGGGCCCGGCCGCCGAGGCCGCCATCGCCGCGGGCGCGGACGAGGTCGGCGGCGCCGAGCTCATCGAGAAGGTCGCCGGCGGCTGGACCGCGTTCGACGCGGCCGTCTCCACGCCCGAGCTCATGGGCCAGGTCGGTCGACTCGGTAAGGTCCTCGGTCCCCGCGGCCTGATGCCGAACCCCAAGACCGGCACCGTGACCCCCAACCCGGCCAAGGCCGTGGAGGAGATCAAGGGCGGCAAGATCGAGTTCCGCGTCGACAAGCACGCCAACGTGCACTTCGTCGTCGGCAAGGCCTCGTTCACGGCCGAGCAGCTGGAGGAGAACTTCACCGCGGCGGTCGAGGAGATCGTGCGTCTGAAGCCCTCGAGCTCGAAGGGCCGCTACATCCAGAAGGGCGCCGTGTCGACCACCTTCGGTCCCGGCATCCCGCTGGACGTCAACTCCCTCGTCTGATCCTCGGATCGACGTCACGATGGGGCTCCACCTTCGGGTGGGGCCCCATCGTCGTCGTGCGATCACCCGTCGCGGCGGATCTCGAAGACGCTCGAGCCCTCCTCGGCTCTCTCCGTGACGCGCAGCTGATCGACCCACCCGCCGCGCGGTCCCGTTCGCGCCCACGCCACGACGGCGGCGACCGCCTCGGGCGGGCCCTCGATCTCGGCCTCGACGGTGCCGTCGGCGCGGTTGCGCACCCATCCCGTCGCGCCCGCCCGGGTCGCCACCGCCTGCAGAGTGAAGCGGAAGCCGACGCCCTGCACGCCGCCCGAGGCGATCAGATGAACCCGTGTCATCGGTCCATTCTGCCCGTGCCCCGGCGCACGGCCGGTTCGCGCGACTGCAGCCGCTGTCAATGGGGCAGGACGAGGCTGACCGCCAGCGCCAGCATGACGACGGCGATCGCGCCGTCCAGCACCCGCCAGGCGCGCGGTGTCGACAGGCGTCGGCCCAGGTGGCGCGCGCCGAAGCCGAGCGCGCTGAACCAGGCGACCGAGGCCGTGACGGCGCCGGCGGCGAAGGCCCACCGCATCGACCCGTGGGTGTTGGCGACCGTGCCGAGGAGGAACACCGTATCGAGATAGACGTGCGGGTTGAGCCAGGTGAGGGCCAGACAGGTCAGCACGACCGCCGCGCGGCGGGAGACCTCGGATGGCGGGCTCTCGCCCGTCAGGCCGGTCGGTGATCCGCGCAGAGCTCGACGCGCTGCCAGGAGGGCGTAGCCCGCGAGGAAGAACGCACCGGCCCAGCGAACGACGTCGATGAGGCCCGGCAGCGTCTGCAGGAGCGCACCGCCGCCGGAGACGCCCAGCACGATCAGCAGCGCATCGGAGAGCGTACAGACGACCACCACCGCGGTGACGTGCTGGCGACGGATCCCCTGGCGCAGCACGAACAGGTTCTGCGCGCCGATGGCGACGATCAGGGACAGTCCGAGGCCGAGGCCGGCCAGCGCAGAGGGAAGCACGCACGCGAGCGTAGACCGGCACACGGCGAAAGCCCAGTTCATGATTCTGAAGCGCCATAAGCTGAGCTGATGATTCGGATTCCGGCCGAGCTCGCCCACACGCTCGTCACGGTGCTCGACGAGGGCACTCTGGACGGCGCCGCGCGTCGCCTGCACGTGACCCCGTCTGCGATCAGCCAGCGCATCAAAGCGCTGGAGGAGATCCTCGGACGCGTCCTGCTCGTGCGCACCAAGCCGGTGCAAGCGACCGAGGCCGCGCACCCCGTCGTGCGGTACGCGCGTCAGCTCGCGCTGCTGGAAGCCGATGCGGCGCGGGCGCTGGGCGACGACGCCGAGCCGGTTCGGATGCCGCTCGCCGTCAACGCCGACTCGCTTTCCACGTGGTTCCTGCCACCGCTGGCCCGGCTCGCCGAGCGGCATCCGGTCGTCTTCGACCTGCACCGCGACGATCAGGACTTCACCGCGGCGCTCCTCGAGTCCGGGACGGTGACGGGCGCGGTGACCTCGCGTGCGCACCCCGTCGCCGGATGCCGCGTCGTTCCCCTCGGCGAGCTGGTCTACGAGGCCGTCGCCACTCCCGCCTTCCGCGATCGGTGGCTCGACACGGCGGCATCCGATGCTGCCGCGCGCCTGCGTGACGCGCCGCTCATCGACTTCGATCGACGCGATGACCTGCAGACGAGGTGGCTGCGCGCACGCGGCATCGATCCGGCGGCGCCACCGCGGCACCGCGTGCCGGCCTCGCACGACTTCGCCACGGCGGTGCAGCTGGGTCTCGGATGGGCGCTGCTGCCGCGGCTGCAGTCGCAGCAGGCGCTGGATGACGGCACGCTCGTCGCGCTGGAGGGCGAGCCGGTTCGCGTGCCGCTGTACTGGCAGCAGTGGAATCTGCGCTCCGAGATGTTGGATGCCGTGGCGGAGGAGCTCGTCGCGGAGGGTCGTCGGGTTCTCGCCCCGGCGGATCCCTCCGGTCGGATCAGCAATCGCTGACCGAGAGCACGATCTTCCCGCGCGTGTGGCCGCGTTCGATCTCGCGATGCGCAGCCTCGGCCTCACCGAGATCGAAGACGCGGTCAACGAAGACGCGGATCGCTCCCGAGTCGAGCAGACGGGCCAGGGTCGCGAGCACGCTGCCGTCGGGCACGACCTTGTACGAGGTGGCCCGCACCCCGGCCGCCTCCGCGGCATCCGCGTAGTCCGGCCACGCGCCGGTGGGCACGATGACGTACAGCCCTCCGGGGCGCAGGACGGACAGTGATCGTGTGCCGGTATCGTCGTGGACGTTGCCGACGAGGTCGATCACGACATCCACCGTGCCGACGACGTCCTCGAAACGTGTGGTGGCGTAGTCGACGACGACCGAGGCGCCGAGCTCGCGCAGCCAGGGCAGGTTTGCGGCCGATCCGGTCGCAATCACCTGCGCTCCGAAGTACGACGCGAGCTGCACAGCGAAGTGGCCCACTCCGCCTCCACCGGCGTGGATGAGTACCCGTTGGCCCTCGTGGGCGTGCGCGGTCTCGACGACCAGTCCCCAGGCCGTCAGCGCCGCCAGCGGAACGGCGGCCGCCTCGACGTGCGAGAGCGCGGTGGGCTTGCGCGCGACGGCCAGAGTGGGAACGACGGCGTAGTCGGCGTAGGAGCCGGGGGAGCGGGGGAAGGCCGTCATCCCGAACACCTCCGTTCCGGGAGGCAGCGGGTGCGACTCGTACGGGGCCGAGACGACGACACCACTGAAGTCGAAGCCGAGACTGCGGGGATGCTCGGTGAGGGCGCCGTACACGCCGGCGCCGGAGCGCGTCTTGGCGTCGATCGGATTGACGCCGGCGGCGACGACCCGCACCAGCAGTTCGCTCAGCACCGGTGTCGGCACCGGCACGGTGACCTCCCGGAGCACGTCGGCGGCGCCGGGCTCGTCGAAGACGATCGCGCGCATGTGCGCGGGAGTCTCGGGAACGGCGGCCTGTCTGGCGGCATCCTTCGCGGATGCCGGTCGCAGCGGCCGGAATCTGGTGAGACGGTGAGAGACCATCTGGTCGCTCCTTCCCGTGCGTGTCGGCGTTGGCTGCACGTGCTGCCGCGGCGGCGCGGTGCCCCCGTGAAGACAGTCAACCCCGGGGATGTCTCGACCGTGTTACGCGGGTGCTACCAGGCGACTAATCTCCTCGGCTCATCTCCTCGGCGCCGAGCGGCATCGCCGTCAGCGCCGGGTCACGCTGTCGCCGAGCGCCCGCAGCAGCCGGGTGAGGGCGTTGATGTCGTCCAGCGGCCAGTCCACGATCGCGTCGAGCAGCAGTCCCTGCTGGGGCGCGCGGGCCGCCTCGAGACGGGCAAGACCTTCCGGCGTCGGGGCGAGGAGGCTCGAGCGGCCATCGGCCGGGTCGGGGGAACGGGAGATGAGGCCGAGCGACTCGAGTTCGCGGATGGTCCGGCTCAGCTGGCCCTTGTCCATCATCAGCAGATCGGACAGCGACGACAGCGTCACGCCGTCGCGGCGCGCGATCGTCGTGAACACCTTGTAGGCGCCGGGGAGAAGGCCGGGGCTCACCCGGTTCGCGATCTCGCTGATCACCCGCTGGAAGCGGGTGATCAGCTCACCGAACTCGGACTCCAGTTCCCGCACCGCGGCGGTGCGGGAACCGGAGTCTTCGGCCGTCTCAGCCATCGTTTCGGGATCCGGCAGGCACGGTGCGCACGGCGCCGGTGGCGGTGAGCGTCTCCATCGCCTCCGGCACCGAGACCGTCGCGAGGTCGGCCTCGCTGGCCTGCATGCGCTCGACCGTCGTCATCGTCGTGAGCGGCTTGTTGGGCAGGAACACGATCGCGACGAGCGAGACCACCGCGAAGGGCACCGCGATCAGGAAGGAGTGCGAGATGCCGTTGGCGTAGATGTCCTCGAACACGACTCGAAGCGTATCGGGCATGGCCGACACCTTCGGCAGCGAGCCTGTCTGCAGCTGCTGCGCCCAGTACTGCGCCTGGTCGCCGAGCCCCATGATCGCGGCGGTGATGTCCTCCTTGCGCTGGGCGACGAGATCGACCACACGCGCCGCGAGAGCGGCGCCCATCACCGAGACGCCGATCGTGCCGCCGAGGCTGCGGAAGAAGGTGACGCCGGAGCTCGCCACGCCGATCTCCTCGGGACGGGTGGTGTTCTGCACGACGAGAACGAGGTTCTGCATCGTCATGCCGACGCCGGCGCCGAGCAGGAACATGTACACCGAGACGATCGCGAAGTTCGTGTCGTAGTGGATCGTCGACAGCAGGTACGAGCCGGCGATCAGCAGCACCGCGCCGACGATGAGGTAGGGCTTCCACCTGCCGTAGCGGGTGACGAGGGTTCCCACGCCGACGGAGGCGACCAGCAGGCCGGCGATCATCGGGATGGTCATGAGGCCCGCCTCGGTGGGCGTCGCGCCGCGGGCCAGCTGCATGTACTGGCTGAGGAAGACCGATGCGCCGAACATCGCGATGCCGGTGGCGATCGAGGCGATGACCGACAGGGTGAAGGTGTGGTTGCGGAACAGCGTCAGCGGGACGAGCGGCTCGCGCGAGCGCAGTTCGACGATCACGAACAGCAGGGCCGCGAGGATCGCTCCGCCGACCATCAGCACGGTGGTCAGGCTCCACCAGTCGTTGTTGCCGAGATCCCACCAGTCGCCGGTCGTGGTCGTGCCGGCGTTGGTCACCCAGATCAGCAGCAGCGAGACGGCCGCCGACAGCAGCACGATCCCGAGGTAGTCGATGGTCGTCTTCTTACGGCGTCGTGCGGGCACGTGCAGAGTCGCCTGCACCAGGACCAGCGCCACGACGGCGACGGGAAGCGACACGAAGAAGTTCCAGCGCCAGCCCCACGCGTCGGTGATGACACCGCCCAGCAGCGGGCCGCCGATCGTCGCGAGCGCCATGACCGCGCCGAACAGGCCCATGTACCGACCGCGCTCGCGGGGGCTGATGATGTCGGCCATGAGCACCTGGCTGAGGGCCGCGAGGCCGCCGGCGCCGATTCCCTGCACGGCGCGGAAGGCGATCAGCATCTCCGGCGACTGCGAGAAGCCGGCCGCGGCCGTCGCGAGGACGAAGATCACGATCGCGAGCTGGTAGAGCACCTTGCGATTCGTCAGGTCGGCGAGCTTGCCCCAGACGGGGGTGGAGATCGCGGTCGTGAGCAGGGTCGCGGTGACGACCCACGTGAAGGCGGCCTGGTTGCCGTCGAGGTCGTGGATGATGACGGGCAGGGAGCTGGAGACGACCGTGGAGGCGAGCATGGACACGAACATGCCCAGCAGCAGCCCCGACAGGGCTTCGAGGACCTGCCGATGGTTCATGCGCGGCGCGGTGCCGGCGGCGAGCGTTTCTGACATAGAGGGATTTCCTAAAGGTGCTGCGTTGCGGAGGTGACGCCGAGAGCGGCGAAGTGGTTGACGTTAGTCAACGGTTGAGCTTGGTCAACTATATGGTCAACGTTGACCTACGTCAACTATTCCCAGGTGGGGGATGTCGCCCGGATCAGTCGCTCAGAGCCAGAGCGCGGTACGGCTCGCGCGGGCGGGATGCGACGGCATCCACCGCCGTCTCCACGCCCGTCCGGCGCCGCGTCGTGCGGCGGTAGAGCTCGTCGATCAGCTCGGTCGCCAAGCGCACGAGGCTGCCGATCTCGCGCTCGTCGCGATCGACCCAGGCGCACCGGGGCTCGTCGCCGACGGGCACGAATCCGTCGTGCTCCTCCCAGACGACGAGGGTGCGCTCCGCGCCCAGCACGTGCTGCTGCCACCAGACCTGTCGAAGGTACGTGCGCGGGATCGACTTCCACGTCTTGTTGGTGGTCTTGATCTCAGCGAGGATCACACGCCCGTCCGCGTCGACGGTGATGCCGTCGGGGGTGGCGAGATGGCGCTTCTCCACGACGGCGTGGAAGAGCGCGGACGACGGGTGGATGCCGTGGGTCGCCGCGACCCACGCCGCGATTTCGGGCTCGCGGCGGCGCCCGTGGTCGGTGAAGGCGTTGCCGGAGAAGCCGCGGCCTGCTCCGAGCTTGGCATCGGCAGCGCGGGCGATGGCGGCGGGGCTCGTCAGCTGTGCGACGTCCGTGGCGGTGATGCCGCGAGATCGCGCCCGCATCCATCCCACGCGATCGCGGGAGTCGGCGACGATCCGCTCTGCCAGCTCCGGCGCGACGCGCGCGAGAGCTTCCGGAGTCATGTCATCGAGGCTAACCCGCGCCGTCGACGTGGACGGACGCGACACCCGAGCCGCCGCCGATTTGGCGAGTCCGGTGGGCTCACGTATGCTGGATGGAGCCAAAGACCGCTGGTCTCGTCGTCCGCTTCGGTGGATGCCGACGAAGCTCTGCATCGCAGGGGCCCGCGCAGGTGTCACAGACAGTCTCCGGGAAACCGATTCTCAGCTCCGTGCGCTTGCGCCGGGGCTTTTTCGCGTTGCGGGCGTCGCTCGCGAGAGCCGCGATCACGGCTGATGCTCCGCCACCGCGGAGTGTCACGTTCACATCAAGGAGTGACCATGGCGCAGAAGGATGCATCGGTCGCCGAGCTCACGAAGAACTTCGAGGACTCGACTGCCGTACTGCTGACCGAGTACCGCGGTCTGACGGTCGCCCAGCTCAAGCAGCTGCGCAACAGCATCCGTCAGGACGCGAGCTACGCCGTGGTGAAGAACACGCTGACCAAGATCGCCGCGAACAACGCGGGGATCACGGCGCTGGACGAGGACCTCAAGGGTCCCTCGGCCGTCGCGTTCGTGCACGGTGACTTCGTCGCCACCGCCAAGGCTCTGCGTGACTTCGCCAAGGCCAACCCGCTTCTGGTGATCAAGGGCGGCATCTTCGAGGGCAACGCCCTGAGTGCCGACGAGATCAACAAGTACGCCTCCCTGGAGAGCCGTGAGGTTCTGCTGGCGAAGGCGGCGGGCATGATGAAGGCGACGATGGGCAAGGCTGCGGCCACCATCGACGCGCTTCGCGAAAAGCTGGAGACCGCCGAGGCCGCGTAAGCGACCGGCGAGCTCTTTCCCCACACCCCACCTATCTAGGAGATACATCATGGCGAAGCTCACCACTGAGGAGCTGCTCGAGCAGTTTGCCGGCCTGACCCTCGTCGAGCTCAGCGAGTTCGTGAAGGCGTTCGAGGAGAAGTTCGACGTCACCGCTGCTGCCCCCGTCGCCGTTGCCGGCGCTGCGGGTGCCGCGGGTGGCGCGGAAGAGGTCGAGGAGAAGGACTCCTTCGACGTCATCCTCGAGGCCGCTGGCGACAAGAAGATCCAGGTCATCAAGACGGTCCGCGAGCTCACCTCGCTGGGCCTCGGCGAGGCCAAGGCCGTCGTCGACGGTGCCCCCAAGGCCGTGCTCGAGGGCGCGAACAAGGAGACCGCCGAGAAGGCGAAGGCTGCCCTCGAGGAAGCCGGCGCGACGGTGACCCTGAAGTAATCAGCTCTTCTCGAAGAACTGCAGCGAAGGCCCCCGGGATCTCCCGGGGGCCTTCCGCGTTCTCCGCGCTCAGGCGCCGTTCTCGGCCGGGACGATGCCTGCCGTGGAGGCGCGCACGACCAGCCGCGCCGGGATGCGCAGCTCGGTGCGCGCGCGCCCCGGCTCCGCGATCTCGGCGAGCAAGACACTCACCGCTGCGCGCCCCTGCTCCCGCGGCACCTGCTGCAGGGTGGTGAGCGAGAACATCTCGGCGAACTCGTGATCGTCGATGCCCGCGACGCTGAGCGCGGCCGGCACCTGGATGCCGAGACGGCGTGCGGCGATGATGGCGCCGATCGCCACTTCGTCGCACACCCCGACGATGGCGGTGGGGCGCCGGCGGGTATCGCTCAGCAGGTCGGCGGCGGCGGCGTAGCCGCCGGGCAGCGTCACCTCGGAGTGCGCGTGCCGGATGAAGCTCGCCAGCCCGGCCTCGGTCATGGCGTTCTGGTAGCCCGACAAGCGCTCCTGGTCGACGTGCGCCCAGTGGCTCTGGGGAGCGCCGCCGACGAACGCGATGTCGCGATGTCCGAGAGCGATCAGGTGCTCCGTCGCCCGCCGCGCCGCGTAGTCGTCGTCCACGGCGACGACGCTGGTCAGCTCGCTGGAGCCGACGACGCTGACGATGGGCCGATCGATGCGGGTCAGACGCTCCAGTTCGTGATCGACCGGTTCGAGTCCGACGGCGATGAGACCGTCGAACCTCTTGCGCGCGAGGAAGTCGTCGAAGATCCGGGCGCGGCCCTCGGTGCCCGGCTTGGCGTCGTAGAGGGTGAGATCGAGGCCGCGCTCCAGCAGCGCCTGCTGGATGCCTTCGAGCACCTCCGCGAAGAACCATCGGTTGACGTACGGCATGACGACGCCGATGTTCTGGGTGCGTCCCGTCGCCAGTCCCACCGCTCCCGCGGACGGCACGTATCCGAGTTCGGCTGCGGCCGCCCGCACGCGCGACTTCGTCGCCTCCGACACGTACCCGGCGCCGCTCAGAGCGCGGCTGGCGGTCGCTTTCGATACGCCTGCGTGGGCGGCGACTTCGGCGATGCCGGCCATCGGTGCTCCTCCTCGAGCCATGTTCGCTGACTTCTCACGGCTCAGTATGGAACCGGTTGCTCTCATCTTCGTGTCGCGGGATGCCGCGCGGTAGTGGTTGTTATCGGGTTGTGACAATCGTCGGGTTGTGTCGTGGCAGCGGGTCCAATAGCTTGGCCTGGAATCGGTTCCGGAACGGAGCCGTGTGCATCAGGAATCATCCGAGCACTCAATGAGGAGGAATCACATGGGGATGTCACGGCGGCGCTGGATTGCGCCTCTGGCTGTCATGGGCGTGGCGGCGTTCGCACTCGCGGGCTGCGCCGAGGGCGGCAGTAGCGGCGGCAGCGCCAGCGGAACGGGGGCGGCCGGGGGGACGGTTCGCATCTCGGGCGGTATCACCGGCTCCGAGGCCGACGCCCTCCAGAAGGTCTTCGACGAATGGAGCAAGACGAGCGGGATCACCGTGCAGTACACCGGTGACAAGAGCTTCGAGGCGAACATCGTCACCAAGGTCACCGGTGGCGACGCGCCCGACATCGCGATCGTGCCGCAGCCGGGTCTGCTGAAGACCCTGGTCGGCACGGGCGACGTCAAGAAGGCGCCGCAGGCGGTGGAGGACAACGTCAACGCCAACTGGTCGCCGGACTGGAAGAAGTACGGCACGATCGACGGCACGTTCTACTCCGCGCCGATGCTCGCCAACATCAAGGGCTACGTCTGGTACTCCCCGGCGAAGTTCAAGGAATGGGGCGTCGAGGTTCCGAAGACGTGGGACGAGCTGCTCACGCTGACCAAGACGATCCAGGAGAAGACGGGGGCCGCGCCCTGGTGCGCCGGCTTCGAGTCGGGCGGCGCCTCCGGCTGGCCGGGCACCGACTGGATCGAGGACCTCGTCCTGCGCCAGTCCGGCCCCGACGTCTACGACCAGTGGGTCGACGGCTCGGTGAAGTTCACCGACAAGCCGATCGCCGACGCCTTCACCGCGGTGGGCGACATCCTGCTGAACCCGTCGTACGTCAACGCCGGCTTCGGTGATGTCAAGAGCATCAACAGCACGGCATTCGGTGACGTCGCGGCGAAGGTCGCCGACGGTTCGTGCCCGATGACCCACCAGGCGTCGTTCCTGACGGCCAACTTCCTGACGGTGAAGACGGCGTCGGGTCAGGCTCCCAAGGTCGCGCCCGACGGCGATGTCTACGCGTTCGTGCTCCCGGGCTACAAGGAGGGCGCGGCCACGATCGAGGTCGGCGGCGAGTTCGTCGCGGGCTTCTCGGACAGCGAGGCGACGCAGAAGGTGCTCGAGTTCATGTCGAGCGCCGACTTCGCCAACGCGCGAGTCAGCGAGGGCGGCGCCATCTCGGCCAACCTCAAGGCGGACCCGAGCAAGGCCTCGAGCAAGTTCCTGACCGAGGCGATGAAGCTGCTGCAGGACCCGAACACCACGGTCCGCTTCGACGCGTCGGACCTCATGCCCGCCACGGTCGGCTCCGGCTCGTTCTGGAAGGGCATGGTCGACTGGATCGACGGCAAGGACCAGGCCAAGGTCCTCAGCGACATCCAGGCCGGCTACAACAACTAGTCACACCTGCCGCGTGACACCGCGGGCGGGATGCCGTAGCCTCGGCATCCCGCCCGTGGCGCCCGCGCCCCGTCTCGCTCCCATTCCGCGTCCACCGAAGCACACGGAGGCTCATCGATGTCCGCACCCACCGCCGCGCCCGCGCGAGACAAGACCGACGGGCTGGCGCCTGATCCCGGTCCGCGCCGCGCCTTCTCACCCCGCGTCACCGCCGGTATCGCCACCGGTGCGCTCGTCATCCTGCTGGCTCTGGTGGTGCTGCTCCTGCTGAGCACTCCCGTGGAGGACCCGGCGAAGATCGTCATCCCCGGAGTCTCGCTCACCGCGTTCTTCCAGTGGCTCGGCGTGATGGGCCCGATCGTGCAGATCCCCATCATCCTCGTCGCCTTCGCCGCCGTGGTCGGTGTGCTGCTCCTGCTGATCGAGTACGCGCCCCGTCCCGGGCGGGTCTACTTCTGGATCCGCCTCGTCGCCTGCTTCGCGATCCCGGTCCTGGCCCTGCTGCTGCTGCGCCCGTACGCGAACGCCTTCATCTACGTGCTCGGCATCGCGCTCGTCTCCGGTGCCGCACTGTTCGTGCTCGACTACCGGGCACGCAAGGGCGCCGGCTATCTTTTCCAGCTCGTGCTCTTCGCCGCCCCGGCTGCGGTGCTGCTGCTGATCGGTCTCATCTACCCGTTCTTCGCGACGTTCGTGCAGTCGTTCTTCGACAAGACGGGTGCCGAGTTCGTGGGCTTCGACAACTACGTGTGGGTCTTCACGCAGCCCGAGGGCACCTGGTCGGTCATCAACACCGTCATCTGGGTGCTCATCTGCCCGACGATCGCCACCATCGTGGGTCTCGCCTACGCCGTGTTCATCGATCGCGCCGCGGGCGAGCGGTTCTTGAAAGTGCTGATCTTCATGCCCTTCGCGATCTCTTTCGTCGGCGCGGGCATCATCTGGAAGTTCATGTACGACTACCGTCAGGGCGACCAGCTGGGCCTGCTCAACGCCATCATCACGGCGTTCGGGGGCGACCCCGTCGCCTGGCTCAGCGTCACGCCGCTCGTGAACAGCCTGCTGCTGATGGTCGTCTTCATCTGGAGCCAGACAGGACTGGCGATGGTCATCCTCTCCGCCGCGATCAAGGCGGTTCCGCCGGAGCAGGTCGAGGCCGCGGAGCTGGACGGCGCGAACGCGTGGGAGCGGTTCAGGAACGTGACCGTCCCCGGCATCCGCTCGTCGATCGTCGTCGTGGTGACCACGGTCGCCATCGCGTCGCTGAAGATCTACGACATCGTCGCCGTCATGACCGGCGGTCGCGCGAACACGTCCGTGCTCGCCTTCGAGATGGTCAACCAGCAGCAGCGCTTCCAGAGCTACGGGCACGCGGCGGCGCTGGCCGTCGTGCTGTTCATCTTCGTGACGCCGCTGATCGTGTTCAACATCATCCAGATCCGCAAGCAGAGGGAGATCCGATGAGCACCGGAGTCGACATCATCGAGCCCGTCACCGACACCCGCTCGGCTCGACAGGTCTCCCGCGACACGCGCAAGCACGAGGCCATGGCGCGTAAGCGCCTGACCTCCAAGGGGGCGACGATCGCGGCGCTGGTCATCGCGATCTTCTGGACCATCCCGACCTTCGGCCTGTTCGTCACCTCGCTGCGCCCCGGCTCGGACGTGCAGAGCACCGGTTGGTGGACGGTGTTCACCGACCCGTCGTTCACGCTGGAGAACTTCCAGAAGGCGCTGACCTCGGGCGGCACCGCGCTGACTCTGGGCCAGTCGTTCCTCAACTCGCTCGCGATCACGATCCCGGTCGTGTTCTTCGCGCTGGCGGTGGCCTCGCTGCTCGCCTACGCCTTCGCCTGGATCGACTTCAAGGGGCGCAACCTCGCGTTCATCGCGGTGTTCGCCCTGCAGATCGTGCCGCTGCAGATGGCGCTGGTGCCCCTGCTGAGCCTGTTCTCCCGAGGGATGACGATCGGCGACGTCACCGTCTTCCCGGCGCTGGATCTGCGCGGACTCGAGCACAGCTTCGCGACGGTGTGGATCGCGCACACGATCTTCGCGCTGCCTCTGGCGGTGTTCCTGCTGCACAACTTCATCGCGGAGATCCCCAGCGAGGTGATCGAGGCGGCGCGGGTGGACGGGGCCGGCCACGGACAGATCTTCTTCCGGATGATCCTGCCGTTGGCGGCGCCGGCGCTCGCGTCGTTCGCCGTCCTGGAATTCATCTGGGTGTGGAATGACCTGCTGGTGGCGACGATCTTCGCTCCCTCGTCATCGCTGCCGATCACCCAGTCGCTCAACTCGCTGTCCGGGACGTGGGGCGATCAGTGGTTCCTGCAGGCCGCGGGCACGTTCATCTCGATCATCGTGCCGCTGGTCGTGTTCTTCGCCCTGCAGCGCTTCTTCGTGCGGGGGCTTCTGGCGGGGGCGACGAAGGGCTGATTTTCGGCGGGGCCCTTCGGGAGCGGCGCGGAATTCGTGGGGACGCGAGCCGCGCCGCTCCTTTAGTGTGAAGCCATGAACAGCCCCGGCGCCACGGCGCCCGCACCGATCGAGGAGGTCGATCCCGCAGTCGGACTGCGCGCCGCGGAGGTCGATGTCCGGACGGCCGACGGTCGGTCCAACGCCTACCGCGCCGAGACCAGTCGCAGTGCGCTGAGCATCATCCGCGCCAACGTGTTCACGCTGTTCAACGGCATCGTCTTCGCGTGCTTCGGCATCCTGTTCGCCCTCGGACGCTGGCAGGACGCCCTCTTCGGTTTCGCCGCCGTCGCCAACGCGGTCATCGGTTCGGTGCAGGAGTTCCGGGCCAAAGCCGCCCTCGACAAGCTCGCGCTGCTGAACGCCGCGCAGGCGCGTGTGCGACGCGACGCCGTGGAGCAGGACGTCGCGCAGTCGGCCGTCGTGCTCGCCGACATCCTCGTGCTGCGCGCCGGCGACCAGGTGCCGGCCGATGCGCGCATCGTGCGCTCGCGGGGCCTGCAGATCGATGAGTCCATGCTGACGGGCGAGTCGGATGCCGTCGACAAGCACCCCGGCGACGAGGCGCTGTCGGGGTCGATCGTCGTCGGCGGGGAGGGTGATGCGCAGGTCGTCCGCGTGGGCGCCGACGCCTACGCGAATGCGTTCGCCGACGAGGCGAAGCGCTTCTCTCTCGTGGGCTCGGAGCTGCGCGATTCGATCAACCGCGTGCTGACCTGGGTCGGCTGGGCGATCGGGCCGATCGGTCTGCTCGTGCTCAACGCCCAGATGCAGGTCGCCGGCGGATGGCGGGCCGCGTGGGAGAGCGGCAGCTGGGTGCAGGCGGTCGTCAACACGATCGCGTCGCTGACGGCGATGATCCCGCTCGGGCTGGTGCTGATGACCTCGATCACCTTCGCGGTGGGAGCGGCACGCCTGGCCGCGCGTCAGGTGCTCGTCAACGAGCTGCCCGCGGTGGAGGGTCTCGCCCGGGTCGACGTGATCTGCCTCGACAAGACCGGCACCCTGACCGAGGGCGAGATCGCCTACGACGACGCCCACCTGCTCGACGAGGTCGCCGGCTGGCGGCGGACGCTCGGCTGGTACGGCAGCGCTCCGGACGCGAACGCGACGGCACGCACGCTCCGGGAGCCGTTCGCCGCCGAGGCGGCGCAGCGCCCGCGTGTCGCTCGGGAGAGCATCGGGTTCGCGTCCGCGCGCAAGTGGAGCGCCGTGGCGTTCGACGACGACGGCGATCCGGCGGGCACGTGGGTGCTCGGCGCGCCCGAGATGGTGTTCGGCGCCGCCGCGACCGACGCCGCCGACCCGCTCGGAGCGGCCGTGATCGAGCGCGCTTCGACCGGCCGCCGCACCCTCGTGCTCGCCTTCTCGCCGCGACCGCTGACGACGGCCGATGTCGAGGCGGAGAGCCTGCCCGACGAGCTCGTGGCCGTCGCGGTGCTGACCTTCCGCGAGAAGGTGCGCACCGACGCCGCGCAGACGCTCGAGTACTTCCGCGCGCAGGGAGTCGGCATCCGCATCATCTCCGGCGACAACCCGCGCACCGTGGCCGCCATCGCGCGCGAGGTGGGCGTGGATGCCGCGGAGGGCTACGACGCCCGCGCGCTCCCGGACGACGACGAGGCGCTCGCTGCGGTGCTGGAGGAGCACACCGTCTTCGGTCGCGTCACGCCGGATCAGAAGAAGCGCATGGTGCTCGCCCTCCAGTCCCGCGGGCACACGGTCGCGATGACGGGCGACGGCGTGAACGATGCGCTCGCGATCAAGACCGCCGACATCGGCATCGCGATGAACTCGGGCGCGGCGGCGACGAAGGCGGTCGCGCGGCTCGTGCTGCTCGACGGGCGGTTCTCGCACCTGCCCGACGTGGTCGCCGAGGGGCGGCAGGTCATCGCCAACATCGAGCGCGTCTCGATGCTGTTCCTCACCAAGACGACGTACGCGACGCTGCTGGCGATCCTGTTCGGCGTGCTCGTGCTGGAGTTCCCCTTCCTGCCCCGCCAGCTCTCGATCACCGACGGGCTGACCATCGGCATCCCCGCGTTCTTCCTCGCGCTCATGCCCAACGCGCAGCGTTACATTCCGGGGTTCCTGCGACGTTCGCTGAGCTTCGCCATTCCGACGGGCGTGGTCGTCGCGCTCACCCTCACCCTGTACACCCTCATCGTGCGCGGCGCCGGGACGCCGGTCGACGAGGTGCGCACGGGGGCGACGATCATCCTCGCCGTCGTGGGCATCTGGATCCTCGCGGTGCTCAGCCGCCCGCTCAACCGGTTCAAGGGAGCCATCGTGGGCGCGATGTTCATCGCCCTCGTCGTGATCTTCTCGGTGGCCCTGTCGCGCCAGTTCTTCCTGCTGGTCGATCCCGGCCAGACGACGGCGCTGGTCGTGACGGCCGGCTGCATCGGCGCCATCGTGCTGATCGAGATCGTGCGGGCCGTGCAGCGCCGCTACGTCGCCCGAGCGCTGCAGGATGCCGCGCCGCACGCCACCTCGCACACCCGGGAGGTGTCGCGACCGGTGCCGGTGACCATCGCCGTGGCGCTCGTCTACGTCGGCGGCCTGGCGAACGCCATGTTCGGAATCCTCTTCCTGCTCACCCGCTACGACGTTCCCGGATCACTGGTGATGAGCGTCTCGCTGATCGGTGCCGGCATCATCCTCTTCGGGCTGCTGTCGGTGGCCGCGGCCGCCGGGCTCGGACGCGGCAGCGGACTGTCGCGTCTGTTCATCAGCGTGCTCGCGGTCGCCCTCGTCGGCCTGCAGCTGTGGAGCCTCGTCGTCGACCACGACTGGGACGGCTGGTCCGTCGCCCAGGTCGTCGTCTACGCCGCGATCCTCGTGGCGGTGTGGGCACCGCCGGCGAATCGCTTCTTCCGCCCCGTGCTGCGGGCCGGGTCATGACGGCGCTCATCGTCACCGGCGGACCGGTGTTCGACGGGGAGCGGCGGGCGGCGTGATCGCGCCGTCGTTCGCCGACGCCCACGTGCACCTGGGGCTCGTCGCGCTCGAGGCGCTGGACTGCAGCCTCGACGATGCCGGGTCGGAGGCGGCCTGCGCCGTCGTGCCCGACCGACCGGTGCTCCTGCTGGACAGCGACCGACACGGCGGTTGGGCGTCAGATCGCGCAGCCGAGTCCGGCGCGCAGCGATTTCATCAGGTCGATCTCGGCGGACTGCGTCGCGATGACGCCCTGAGCGACCGCGAGCGCACGCGGCTCGTGTCCGAGCCGCAGCAATGCCTGTGCCATCGGCAGCGCGCCCTCGTGGTGTCGGATCATGAGGCCGAGGAACGTGCAGTCCGCCGCGGTGCCGGACTGTGCCCGCATCGCGGCGAGCTCGGCGGCGCTCGCCATGCCCATCTGCGTCATCAGCTCCGCGTCGGTCGGACGCGTCGCACCGCCGCCGTGTTGGTGAGAGGAGTCCGCGGCATCCATCCAGGACATCAGCGGGCCGCCGGTCTGGGGCAGGCCCCACTTCACGAGCCAGTCGTAGAACTCGCCCTTCTGC
Source organism: Microbacterium sp. MRS-1 (assembly GCF_000585455.1). Classification (NCBI taxonomy): domain Bacteria; kingdom Bacillati; phylum Actinomycetota; class Actinomycetes; order Micrococcales; family Microbacteriaceae; genus Microbacterium; species Microbacterium sp. MRS-1. Next base: position 13,834 of record NZ_JAUF01000077.1, on the reverse strand, counting down.
GCCGACTGCGTCGTCGCGATGTCGTAGGCCAGCACCCGCACGCCGTCGTTCTGCGTCGTGCGGTAGATGTCCATCGCCATCTCGACCGCCTGGCCGTGATGCAGCTGCATGTCGCGGGCGAACCCGGCCTCGGGGGAGTCGGACGTGGGCGCCGCCGCGCCCTCCGCGCCGAAGGTGGAGAAACGCCCGATCGCGAACGCGAGCGCCGCCACGGCGAGCGCGACCAGCAGCACCGCCCACCACGGGGGGAGGGTGCGTCCGGTCGCCGGCTCGGGTGCGGTCACGACTGCTTGCCCGGCCCGTCGATCGCGCCGCTGCAGGATGCCGTCGGCTCCGGGACGTTCTGGTTGCGCCAGTACTCCTCGAAGAAGGTCGGGATGCGGGGGTCGCTCGCACTGTCGAGCTTGAGCTGTGCGTTCCAGGCGCTCAGCACGATCGGGCTGGGCAGGCCGACGTACGGTGAGAGGATCACGTACGACGAGGGCAGCTGCGCCTTCAGGGCGTCGAGATCGGCGCCGCTGACGCGCGTCTGGTCGTAGGTGACCCACACGGCGCCGTGCTCGAGCGAGTGCACGGCGTTCTCGTTCTGCTGGGGCTGGTCGTAGATGCCGCAGTTCAGCCAGTACTGGTTGTGCGGGCCGCCCGCGGGGGGATTCTGCGGGTAGTCGACGGTGCCGGCGACGTGCTGGGTCGTGTTCGTGAACGTCTCGACACCGTCGATGGCGGCACCGGTGCCACCGGCCTGGTAGGTGACCGGCTTCGGCGCGAAGGCGATGGATGCCGCGACGACCGCGACGACGGCGACGGCAGCCGTGGCCCCGACGATCCACCACGTGAGACGGCTGCGCCGCCGGCGCGCGAGCTGACGCTGGTACTCGGCGAGCTTCTCCTGCTTCTGGAGCTCGCGTTGCTGCTTGACGGTCAGCTCGAGGTTCGCGCGCGTGGCGGGGTTGCCGCTCGTGCGCTTCTTGTCGGACGGAGTGGGGGTCATGGGTCCTCGGCTCGATTCGCGGTCGGGGTGATCAAGGCACGGGGTGCCTTCCGATCGTATGCGCATGAATGACTCGGATGCTGGGGAAACGGTTAGAGTCGAAGGACTCTCGAATCGTTTCGAACCTCCTCGCCGGCGTCATCGCGCTCCGATCGACGCTTCGCCGCCTCTTCGCGACCGCGCGGCGCTCTGCGCTGCGGCATCCGCGTCGCCCGTCTGTCCGCCATCCCACCCGTCTGGAAACCGTGCGCGAAAATCCCGCCCCCCGAACTGCCTCGACACCCCTGCCCGCGGCCGCGCGTACGGCCACCGGTGCCATCCGCACGCTCGGCTCGCACCCTGCCACCGCTCCGGTCGTCCTGCATCCCGGTGACGCGATCTCCACCGCACGCCGCGTGGTCTACATCATCCTTCTGGGTGCCCTCACTGCGCTCGGACCCTTCACGATCGACCTCTACCTGCCCGCGTTCCCGACGTTGCAGGCCGACTTCCGCACGTCCGCCGCGGCGATCCAGCTCACCCTGACCGGCACGATGGTCGGCTTCGCGCTCGGTCAGCTGATCGTCGGACCGCTCAGCGACAAGGTCGGACGCCGCGTGCCGCTGCTCGCGGTCACCGCCCTGCACGTCGTGGCCAGTGCCGCTGCGGCTCTCGCCCCCGATCTCACGCTCCTCGCGATCGCGCGCGTGTTCATGGGCGTCGGGGCCGCAGCCGGTGGCGTGGTCGCGATGGCGATCGTCCGCGACCTGTTCGGAGGTCGCCGGCTGGTGGTCATGCTGAGCCGGCTCGCCCTCGTGTCCGGAGCCGCGCCCGTCGTGGCGCCGCTCATCGGCTCCGCGCTGCTGTCGGTCATGCCGTGGCGCGGCATCTTCGTCGTCCTGTCCGTCTACGGTGCCGTCATGCTCGTGGCGGCGATCTGGCTCATCCCCGAGACGCTGCCCGCCGCACGGCGGAAGGAGCGGGGAGCGACCACCGTGCTGCAGCGCTACCGTGCCGTCTTCAGCGATCGGGTGTTCGTGGGTGTCCTGATCATCGGGGGCATGTCCTTCAGCGGTCTCTTCTCGTATCTGTCGTCCTCCTCGTTCCTCTTCCAGGAGACATACGGCTTCGACGCCCAGCAGTACGGGCTGCTGTTCGCCGCCAACTCCCTCGGCCTCGTCGTCGGTGTGCAGGTGGCCGCGCGCCTCGCGGCCCGCTTCGGCCCGCAGTGGGTGCTGTCGGTGTCGACCGGCGTGCTCGTGGTCGCCGCGATCGCGATCATCGTGTGCGACCAGCTCGGATGGGGCTTGTGGGGCACCATGGTGCCGCTGTTCGTGTTCATGACGGCGTGCGGCTTCACGTTCCCCTGCGTGCAGGTGCTCGCGCTCGATCGCCACGGCAAGGCCGCCGGGACGGCGGCATCCATCCTCGGGGCGACGAACTTCGGGGTCGCGGGACTCATCTCCCCGATCGTCGGATGGGTGGCGCGCGATGCCGGGATCACGGCGACGACGATGGCATCGGTCATGGTGGGATGCGCGCTCATCGGGGCGATCTCGCTCTGGGCGATCGTGCGACCGTGGACCGTGGAGCGGCTCGCGCCCTGAGCCGCGGGCGTCGGGCATAATGGGGCGATGAGAGCACCCTTGGACGATGACGTCACCACGGTCATGCTCCAGCGGCTCGTCGTGGGCGTGCTGCTGATCGCGATCACGGTGTGGCTCGGCATCCAGGTGGTGGTCGAAGCCGACGTGAACGTCGACGAGTGGTGGAACGTCTTCGTCGACCGCTTCGCTTTTCTCGACGGCGCCGCCCTCGCGATGAACTTCCTCGGCGGCGGATGGTTCGCGACCTTCGTTGTGCCGCTCGCCGGCGTCGGGCTGCTGCTGTGGCTGCGCCGGCCCCGCGGCGCGCTCTTCGTCGTGGTCGCCCCGCTCGGCAGCGTCGCGCTCGTGCAGCTGCTGAAGGCGCTGTTCGGCCGCGCACGCCCCGAGGACATGATCGTCTTCTCCGACCACGGCTCGTTCCCCTCCGGACACACCGCCAATGCCGCGACCCTCGCGACGATCGCCGTCATCCTCTTTCCACGGGTGTGGGTCGCCGTCGTCGGCGGCGCCTGGGTGTTCGCGATGGCGTTCAGTCGCACCCAGGTGCACGCCCACTGGCTGAGCGACACCGTCGGCGGAACGCTCGTCGGGGTCGGCGCGACCCTCGTGATCGCGGGGATCTGCGCGCGGATGCTCGAGCGCGAGAACGAGCGGTTGCGCTCGCTAGGCTGAGCGCCATGAGCGCTGTCGATGACGCAGAACTTGCCCGACTGCAGGCCGAGGCGGAAGCGGCGGAGGCCGCGCTGAAGCTCGCCCAGGCCAAAGCCGCGCTCGCCGCCGCCCAGGCCGCGCGCGCCGCCGGCCCTGCGCCCGCGGAGGAGATTTCCGCTCCGGAGGATGCCGGGGCCGCCTCTGCTCCTCCCGAGGCGATATCTCCTCCCGAGGCGCCGGCGGCGGATGCCGCGCAGACGGTTCCCGAGGCGCCGGCGGCGGATGCCGCGGCATCCGGACCTCTCGACGGCGACCAGGTCGCCGCGATCGCGAAGGGGTACGCCTTCGAGGGCCTGACCCTCGATCTCGGTGCCCTGATGAACACCGAGCCGGTGCCGTCGGCGCAGATCCGCATCCCGCTGGCCATGATGAACCGACATGGCCTCGTCGCGGGAGCCACCGGCACCGGCAAGACCCGCACGCTGCAGGGGCTCGCCGAACAGCTCGCCGCGAAGGGCGTTGCGGTCTTCGCCGCCGACATGAAGGGCGATCTGTCGGGCGTGGCGACGCCGGGCGCGCCGAGCGAGAAGCTGCTCGCGCGGACGGCGGCGATCGGACAGGAGTGGGCGCCCGCGGCATCCGTCACCGAGTACTTCGCCCTCGGGGGCGTCGGCAAGGGCGTGCCGGTGCGCGCGACCGTCTCGGGGTTCGGGCCGCTGCTGCTGAGCAAGGTGCTCGGCCTCAACGAGACCCAGGAGTCCAGCCTCGGACTCGTCTTCCACTACGCCGACGCGAACGGACTGGCCCTGGTCGACCTGTCCGACCTGCGCGCCGTGCTCACGTGGCTCACGAGCGACGAGGGCAAGGACGAGCTCAAGGAGCTCGGCGGGCTGTCGTCGGCGACGGCCGGCGTGATCCTGCGCAAGCTCATCACCTTCGCCGACGACGGCGCCGACGTCTTCTTCGGCGAGCCCGAGTTCGACGTGCGCGACATCCTGCGCACCGCTCCGGACGGACGCGGGGTGATCTCGCTGCTGGAGGTGCCCGGCGTCGCCGACAAGCCGGCGCTCTTCTCGACCTTCCTCATGTACCTGCTGGCCGAGCTGTTCGAGATCCTCCCCGAAGTGGGCGACCTCGACAAGCCGAAGCTCGTGTTCTTCTTCGACGAGGCCCACCTCTTGTTCCGCGATGCGTCCAAGGCGTTCCTGGCCGCGATCACGCAGACCGTCCGCCTCATCCGGTCCAAGGGCGTCGGCGTCTTCTTCGTCACGCAGACGCCGAAGGACGTGCCCTCCGACGTGCTCGGCCAGCTCGGTTCGCGCGTGCAGCATGCCCTCCGTGCCTTCACCCCCGACGACGCGAAGGCCCTGCGCGCGACCGTGGGCACGTATCCGACGAGCGGCTACGACCTCGAACGGGTGCTGCAGGAGCTCGGCACCGGAGAGGCGATCGTCACCGTCATGAACGAGAAGGGTGCGCCGACCCCGGTCGCCTGGACGCGACTGCGCGCGCCGCAGGGCCTCATGTCGCCCACCCCCGACCCGGACATCGAGCGAGCCGTGCACGCCTCGCCGCTGCTGGCCCGCTACGGCACGCCGATCGATCGCGAGTCGGCGCGCGAGATCCTCACCGCGAAGATGAACGCCGCCGCGGAGGCGGACGCCGCGGCCGAACAGGCCAAGGTGCAGGAGCAGGCGGCGAAGGAGCAGGAGAAGCAGCGGGCCGCACAGGCGAAGGCGGATGCCGCCGCCGAGCGCGAGCGACAGAAGGAGTACGACCGGATCCTGCGCTCCACCGGCGGCTCGACGCGGACGACGCGCACCTCCCGCGCGTCACAGAAATCGCCCATCGAGCAGGTGTTGAACTCGAAGTCGACCCAGACGATCCTGAACTCCGTCATCCGGGGGCTCTTCGGCACCGGCCGCCGCTGACGCTCGTCCTTGCGCGCGGCGACCCCGTGCGCAAGGGGATGCGCCGCGCGCAGCAGCCGTCTAGCGTGACACACATGAGCGAGCTGTCGAGCCCCACCGGTCGGGAAGAGGAGCTGCGCGCCGTACCCCGCGCGGACGGCACGGCGCCGCGGGCGCTCGTGCTCGGCGCGACCGGCTACATCGGCGGGAGGCTCGTGCCGAGGCTGATCGCCGCGGGCTATCGCGTCCGCGTGCTCGTGCGCGATGCGGCCCGCCTGAGCGCCTTCTCCTGGGGTGAAGAGGTCGAGGTCATGGTCGGCTCCGCCGTCGACGAACCGGCGCTCGCGCAGGCCTGCGCCGACGTCGACGTGCTCTACTACCTGATCCACTCGATGTCGGCCGGCGCCGGGTTCGAGCAGGCCGACCTCGAGGCCGCGCGCGCCGTCGCCACGGCGGCGGCCGCGGCATCCGTCGCTCGTCTGGTCTACCTCGGCGGACTGCACCCGGAAGGCGTGCCGCTGAGCCCGCACCTGCGCTCCCGCGTCGAGGTGGGGGAGGTGTTCCTCGCCAGCGGTGTGCCGACGCTGGTGCTGCAGGCCGGGGTCGTGATCGGGTCGGGGTCGGCGTCGTTCGAGATGATCCGCCACCTCACCGAGGTGCTGCCGTACATGCCCGCCCCCAAGTGGGTGCGCAACTTCATCCAGCCGATCGCCGTCCGCGACGTCATGTACTACCTGCTGGGGGCTGCACGCGTCGCCGCCGACGTGAACCGCGCCGTCGACATCGGCGGCCCCGATGTGCTGCGCTACGGACAGATGATGAACGGCTACGCGGTCGAAGCGGGCCTGCCGCAGCGGCCCATCGCGCCCCTTCCGGTGCTCACACCCGGGTTGGCGTCGCACTGGGTGAACGTCGTGACACCGGTGCCGCGCTCGATCGCCCGCCCGCTCATCGCCTCACTGCAGAACGAGTGCGTCATGGACGACCACGACATCGACGCCATCATCCCGCCGCCCGCGGGTGGTCTCACGCCCTATCGTCGGGCCGTGGCGCTGGCCCTGGGTCGCGTCGCGGCCGACAGTGTGGAGACGAGCTGGCAGGATGCCGAGGTCAGCGGCGTGCCGTCGGATCCGCTGCCGTCCGATCCGGACTGGTCGGGGCGCACCGTCTTCACCGACGTGCGCACGGCGACGACGACCGCGAGCCCCGCGCGGCTCTGGGAGGTCATCGAGGGGATCGGCGGCGAGAACGGCTGGTACTCCGCGCCCGTGCTGTGGGCGCTGCGCGGCTGGATGGACCGGGTCGTCGGAGGCGTAGGGCTCGTGCGCGGCCGGCGAAACCGCAGCCGCGTCGCCGTCGGCGACGTCATCGATTTCTGGCGGGTCGAGAAGGTGGAGCCGCAGCAGCTGCTGCGCCTGCGTGCCGAGATGAAGGTCCCGGGACTCGCATGGCTCGACCTCGGCTGCGAGCCGGGACCGGACGGCGGCGCTGTCTACCGCCAGCGGGCGGTGTTCTTCCCCTCCGGCCTGTCGGGGCGGCTGTACTGGCTGGCCGTGCTGCCCTTCCACGGCTTCATCTTCCGGGGGATGGCCAACCGCATCACCGCGGCGGCCGAACACACCGATGCCGCCGAGCGCGCGGAGGCTGCGGCCTAGACTCGCCCCGTGCCCTTCCTGCGTTCTTTTCGCCCCGGCGACGAGCCCGCCCTCGCCGACATCTGCCTGCGCACCGGCGATGCCGGCAGCGATGCCACCGGCATCCTGGACGACGACGACATCTGGGGGGCGGTGTTCGTGTTGCCGTACGTCGCGCGTCACCCCGAACTCGCCGTGGTCGTCGAGACGGACGACGGGCGGGTCGCGGGCTACGCCGTCGCCACCGACGATACCGACGCATTCGAGGAGTGGTTCCTGAGCGAGTGGTGGCCGCGCTTCGCGCAGCGCTGGCCGAAGCCGGTCGGCGAGCCCGCCACGCGACAGGACTCCGTGCTGGCGTACGCCTACGGGCGCCGCCCGGGCGCTGAGCCTTTCGCAGAGTCCTTCCCCGCGCATCTGCACATCGATCTGCTTCCCGACGTTCAGGGGCAGGGGTGGGGGCGCCGGCTGATCGCCGCGCTCTTGGAGCGACTTCGCGCCGCAGAGGTTCGGGGCGTGCATCTGGTCGCCGCCGGCACCAACGCCGGTGCCATCGCGTTCTACGCGCGTCTGGGCTTCACGCGCCTGGACGCTCCCGCCGACGTCGCCGCCTTCGGCATGCTCCTGTAGCGCCCCTCCCGCCTCTTCGCCGAGCCGCCACGTTTTCGCCGACCCGCCACGATATGTCGCGCCGAAACAGGGCGGCTCGCGCGGAAGGTGGCGGCTCGGCGACGAGACGGGGGAGAGGGGGCGGGGGCGTAGGGTGGGGGCGTGGGCAGCCTCGCCGTCGTGATCACCGTCTCGGATCGGTCGGCTGCGGGCGTGCGCGCCGACACGGCGGGGCCGATCGCGGTCGCCGCGCTTCGCGACGCGGGGTGGGAGTGCGCCGACGCGCGCATCATCGCCGACGGCGCCGACAGCGTCGAGACCGCGCTGCGCGCCGCCCTGGCCGACGGTGCGCGCCTCGTCGTCACGACCGGGGGGACCGGCGTCGCCAAACGAGACGAGACGCCCGAGGGTACGGATCGCGTCATCGAGCGCGCGCTCGACGGCATCCCCGAGGAGCTTCGCCGTCGCAGCGTGGCCGAGAAGCCGGCCGGCATGCTCTCTCGCGGTCGCGCCGGCACCGCGGGGCGTGCCCTGATCGTCAACCTGCCCGGGTCGCCGGCGGCCGTGACCTCCGGGATGCCTGTCATCCTCTCGGTCGCCGGTCATGTGGTGCACCAGCTCGACGGAGGAGATCACTGATGGCTGCCGTTCGCATCGCCCGCATCACCGAGGAGCCGCTGGATGCCGCCGCGCACCTCGCCGCCGTCGACGACCCCCGGGCGGGGGCCGTCACGAGCTTCATCGGCACGGTGCGCGATCACGACCCCGACGCCGCAACGGCCGTCCTCGCGCTGGAATACTCCTCGCACCCGGATGCCGAGGCGACGCTGCACGACATCGCGCTGACCGCCATCGGCGACACGCGCGCGACCGTCGCCGTGAGCCATCGCGTCGGGCGCGTCGAGGTCGGCGAGGCCGCCGTCGTCATCGCCGTCTCGACGCCCCACCGCGCCGAGGCGTTCGAGGTGTGCCGCGCCATCATCGAGGCGATCAAGCGCGAGCTGCCGGTGTGGAAGCGTCAGCTGACGGCCGACGGGGCCGCGGCGTGGAAGGGGATCGGCGGCTGAGCGCTCAGCCGCCGGCGAACGGCGGCAGCACGTCGACGAGGGTATCGGCGCCGAGCGGCGCCGAGCCGTCGGTGCGGCGTCCGTCGACGAGCACGGCGCAGCGGGGGAGGATCCGCCCGAGTGCCGGAGACTCCCGCGTGAGCGCGGCGCGCAGGCCGTCGAGATCGGTTTCGGTTCGCGCTTCCTCGTCGCGCCCGGCGAACTCGGCGGCGGCGGCGAAGTAACGGACCCGCGGCATCAGGACTCCCGCACCCAGTCGCCCGACTTGCCGCCGGTCTTGGCGATGAGGCGGACGTTCTCGATGGCGGTGGCCTTGTCCATGCCCTTCACCATGTCGACGATCGTCAGGGCCGCGACGGAGGCCGCCGTCAGCGCTTCCATCTCCACCCCGGTGCGGTCGGCGGTGCGGACGGTCGCGGTGATCTCGACGCCGTCGTCGGTGATGGACAGGTCCACGCTCGCGCCGTGGACCCCGATCACATGGGCGAGCGGAAGCAGCTCGGGCGTGCGTTTGGCGGCTTGGATGCCCGCGATGCGTGCGACGGCGAGCACATCGCCCTTCGGCACCGCTCCGTCGCGGAGCGCGGCGACGACGGCGGGCGCGCAGCGGACGAGCGCAGCGGCGGTCGCAGCGCGCACCGTCGGCTGCTTCTCGGTCACATCGACCATGCGGGCGTGACCGGCGCCGTCCAGGTGGGTGAAGCTCATGCGTCCCATCCTTCCAGCAGGTGCACCATGACCGGGTCGCCCTCGTGCACCTCGGCGACGTCGGCGGGGACGACGGCGAGGGCACGCGCGAGCCCGAGGCCGCCCGCGAGGTGCGATCCCGATCCGCCCGCCGTCGCCGGTCGTACGCTCCAGCGGTCGCCCGCGGTGTCGATGACCGCGGGCAGATACTGCCGCCGTCCCTCCGGGGTGCGCCACGACGTCGCGGCGGGCAGGGTGAGCCGGGGGCGCCGGATCACCCGTCGCCCCTGCATCGCCAGCAGGGCGGGACGGACGAACACCTCGAACGAGACGGCCGCGCTGACGGGGTTTCCCGGCAGGCCGAACAGCAACGCCACGCCCGTGGGCGTGGGCAGCGTGCCGAAGCCCTGCGGTTTGCCAGGCTGCATCGCGACGCGGCTGAAGGTCATGGCCGCCGCCAGCTCGGTGCGCACCACTTCGAAGGCGCCGGCGCTGACGCCGCCGGAGAAGATCACCGCGTCGACGGATGCCGCCAGCAGCCCCGCCACGGCGTCGCGGAGAGCGCCGCCCTCGTCGTCCACGCAGACCTGAGCGATCACGTCGGCGCCGGCAGCCGCCGCGAGCCCCGCGAGCAGGACGCCGTTGGATTCGGGGATCTGCCCGCGTCGCAGTGGTGTTCCGGCCGGGGCGAGCTCGCTGCCCGTCGAGACGACGGCGACGCGGGGCCGGGCCGAAACGACCGCGTGTGTGCGTCCCGCGGCGGTCGCCGCAGCGACCTGGAGAGGTCCGAGCATCATGCCCGCCTCCAGGACCACGTCGCCGGAGCGGAGGTCATCGCCCGCGCGGCGGACGAACGCTCCGGCTGAGCGCGGGGCGCGCTGGACCGTCGCGGTCTGCAGGGAGTCGGAGAGCCCGCCGGCGGTGTCTTCGAAGGGGACGATGGCGTCGGCATCCGAGGGCACGGGCGAGCCCGTCATGATGCGCGCTGCCTCGCCCGCAGCGAGCGGTGGATCGTCGGCGGTGCCCGCCGGCAGGTCCGCGACGACGCGGAGGATGACGGGAGCTGCGGGGCTCGCGTGCGCGACGTCGGCGAAGCGCACGGCGAAGCCGTCCATGGCCGAGTTGTCGAAGACGGGGATGTCGAGGGCGGCGCGCACCGGCTCGCGCAGTGTCGCGCCGGTCGCCTCCGCCAGTGCGACCCGCGCGGTGGGCAGTGGACGCACGGCGGCGAGCACGTCGCCGAGCTGCTCCTCGACGGTGCGCAGCGGCGCGCCGGCGCTCATGACTGCTGCCACGCGGCGAGACCGCCCACGAGGATGTCGGCGTCGACGCCGCGGGCCCGGAGGGCGTCGGCAGCATGGCGGGCGCGGATGCCGTGCGCACAGATGACGACGACGTGCTCGTCGTCGATCTGCGCCGGATCGTCCAGGAGATCGCCGAGGGGGATCAGGACGGAGCCGGCGACGACGCCGGTCTGCGTCTCCCACGGTTCGCGCACATCGAGGAGGGTGGCGCCGGCCTCCTGCGCGGCGAGCATCTCGCTCGCCGTCAGCTCGCGGATCGCCGCGGGGGCCGCCGCGGCGGGAGCGTCGATCGGCTGCGGCGTCGTCGGAGCGGCGGGAGCAGCCCCGCGCAGCGCGACCTCGGTCTGCGTGCCGCGCAGGGCGTCGATCACGAGCACGCGGCCCAGCAGCGGCTCACCGGTGCCCACGATGAGCTTGATCGCCTCGACGGCGAGGATGCCGCCCACCTGCAGGCAGAGGGCTCCGAGCACGCCGACCTCGGCGCAGGTGGGCGGCGTACCGACCTCGTCGGCGGGATGCAGGTCGGACAGCACGACCGGGTCGGTCCCGGCCGGTGGTGCGTTCCAGAACACCGTGACCTGTGCGTGGAACTCCTGCAGCACGCCCCAGACGAGCGGGATGCCGAGACTCTCGCAGGCGGCGGCGACCGCTGCCCGGGTCTCGAACGTGTCGCTGCCGTCCACGACGAGATCGGCGCCGTGGAGCAGGTCCTGCGCGTTCTCGCTCGCGAGGCGTTCGGCGACGGGGATGACCACCGTCTCGGGGGACAGGTCGGCAGCGACGCGCTCCGCCGATGCGGTCTTGTGCGCGCCGATGTCGGCGTGTCGGTGAAGAAGCTGCCGCTGGAGGTTGCTGAGGTCGACGACGTCGTCGTCGATGACCGTCAGGGTGCCGATGCCGGCCGCGGCCAGTGCCATGACGACGGGGGAGCCGAGCCCGCCGGCGCCCACGACGGCGACATGCGCGGCCGCGAGTCGGCGCTGACCGAGATCGCCCACGCCGTTCAGCACGAGGTGGCGCTGCGTGCGTGCGCGTTCGGCGGGGCTGAGGTCGGGAGCGGGGTCGACGAGAGGAGGCAGCGGCACGGTGCCAGCGTATCCGCCGTGCCCGTCCGCGGGGCCGTGCGCCACAAGCGCCTCCCGCTGTCGAAACCCGCAAATGCGTCCTCTGAGGCGGCCTTCTGTCCGCAGATGCGCGCTATCGTCGGCGGTATGCGTTCATACCGTGTCACCGAGGCCGCGCGTCTGCTCGGCGTGAGCGACGACACCCTCCGTCGGTGGGTCGATCAGAGCATTCTTCCGACAACGGGGGCCTCGCCGGTCGAGATCCCCGGCGATGCGCTCGCCGCCCGTGCGGTCGCACTCGCCCACGCCGCCGCAGACCCCGCGGATGTCCTCTCCAGCGCACGCAACCGATTCGTGGGGCTCGTCACGCGCGTGCAGCAGGACGGAGTGATGGCGCAGGTCGACATCCAATCCGGCCCCCACCGCGTCGTCTCGTTGATGTCGGCCGAGGCGGTCCGCGACCTGGGGCTCGAGCCCGGTGCGCTGGCCGTGGCGGTCATCAAAGCCACCTCCGTCATCGTCGAGACGCCGAAGGAGAGCTGATGCGCACGCGATCGCGGTACATCCTCGCCGCCTTCATCGCCACGGCCATGGCGCTCGCCGGCTGCAGCGCCGGCGGGGGATCGGCGGATGCCGGCCGAGCCGCCTCCGGGACGGCGACCGCGTCGTCGGACAGCATGTCCGGCGAGCTGACCGTCTTCGCCGCGGCGTCGCTGAAGGCGGCCTTCACCCGGCTCGCCGATCAGTTCCAGGCGGCGCACCCGGGTGTGACGATCCGTCCCATCAGCTACGACGGCTCGTCGACGCTGGCGACCCAGCTGATCGAGGGCGCCCCCGCCGACGTCTTCGCCTCCGCCGACGAGAAGAACATGCAGAAGGTCGTCGCCGCCGGGCTCGCCTCCTCGCCGCAGCCGTTCGCGACGAACGTCCTCACCCTCATCGTCCCCTCCGGAAATCCGGCCGGCGTGCAGGGGCTCGCCGACCTCGCCAACCCGTCCCTGCGGGTCGTGCTGTGTGCGGCCGACGTGCCGTGCGGCGCGGCCTCGCAGACGCTGCTGCAGAAGGCGGGCGTGACGGCATCCGTCGACAGCTACGAGCAGAACGTGACCGCCGTCCTCACGAAAGTGGCCAGCGGCGAGGCGGATGCCGGGCTCGTGTACGTGACCGACGCCACGACGACCGCCGACGTTCAGACCGTGGCGACGCCCGGCGCCGATGCCGTGGTCAACACGTACCCGATCGTCGCCCTGGACAACGCTGCGAATCCTGCGGCCGCGCGGGCGTTCGTGGACTTCGTGCGCTCCGATGCCGCACGCGCCACGCTCACCGACCTCGGCTTCGGCAGGCCATGACGGTCACGTCGCCCGGGCGGCACGGGCAGCCGCGGGGATTCGTCCCGCTCGCGCTGGGGGTGCCGGCGGTGCTGGGGCTGGCGGTGCTCGTCGTGCCGCTGACCGCGCTCGTCGGGCGCGTCGACGGGGCGACGCTCTGGGGAGACATCACATCGCCGACGGCGGTGTCGGCGCTCGGGCTTTCACTCGTGACCGGCGCGCTCGCGACCCTCGTCTGCATCGTTCTCGGCATCCCGCTGGCACTCTGGATCGCGCGGTCGGGTCCGCGCCTGGCGGGAGTGCTGCGGGCGGTCGTCACGGTCCCGCTCGTGCTGCCGCCGATGGTCGGCGGGGTGGCACTGCTGTTCCTGCTCGGACGCAACGGCTGGCTCGGGCAGTGGCTCGCCGTCGTCGGCGTGCGCCTGCCTTTCACGACCGCGGCCGTGGTGATCGCGCAGACCTTCGTCGCGCTGCCGTTCCTCGTGCTCGCTGTCGAAGGGGCCCTCCGTGCGACGGGCACGGGCTACGAGCAGGCGGCGGCGGCGCTCGGCGCGGGGCGCTGGCGCATCCTGTGGCGTATCACGCTGCCGCTGGCGGCTCCCGGCCTCATCGCCGGCACCGTGCTGTGCTTCGCGCGCGCGATCGGGGAGTTCGGCGCGACGGCGCTGTTCGCCGGCAATGCGCCGGGGGTGACGCAGACGATGCCGCTGGCGATCTACACCGCGTTCAACGGGGCCGGGGTGTCGCAGGGCACCGCGGTGGCGCTGTCGCTGCTGCTGCTCGTGACCGCGCTGGCGGTGCTTCTCGCGGTGCGGGCATGGCGCCCGGGGGCGACGCGGTGAGCGGCGCGGCGCTCGAGGCGCACGTCGTCGTGCGGCGCGAGGGGTTCGTCCTGGATGCCGAGATCTCGGCATCCGCGGGGGAGATCGTTGCCGTGATGGGCCCGAGTGGTGCGGGCAAGTCCACCCTCGTCTCGGTGATCGCCGGGCTGCTGGCGATC
>NZ_JAUF01000076.1:0-5455 GCF_000585455.1 Microbacterium sp. MRS-1 | reverse complement strand
CACATCCTGCCCGGAGGTCTTCGCCTACCTCACCCGTTCACAACCTCCCGGGGAAGTACATCTAACAAGCGGATCGCCCGTGAGCTCGGAGTGCATGCGTCGACGGTCGGCCGGTGGTTCGCCGCTGGGCACCTGGCCGATGGCCCCGACTCACCCACGAGCACGAACGACAACACGAAGGAGCAGTAGCGATGAACGACCACGATGTGCATGAGCCTGACGGGCCCGACCGTTTCCTGGAGGCGCACGAGCGACCGGGCCTATCCGGATCGGAAGCTCGGGAGTCCGATCCGACAGCTCCCACCCCCGAGGCGTACAAGCAGCCAGACGACGCCTTGGTGGCGACGCCAGACGAGATCGCGCAGGACGAGATCGTAGATCGGTCGCAGACGCCAGAAGCGATCGAGGCGGCGAAGGTCGCCGGGGGCTCTTCTCCGGAGCGAGCTCTCGACCCGCACGTGCGTGCTCGCGGGGTGGAGTGGGTGCGGCCGACCGATCTGATGGCCCGGCAGGGCGCGCAGATGGCCGGGCGCGGCATCGACTTCCAAGCCGCGATGGCGTTGCGTACACGGCAGAAGGCGCTCGACGGGGTGAGGTCGCTGGGTGAGCGGGCGAAGCGGCTGCCGCCGCTGTACGCATTCGGCCGCGGCACCGCGCGGTCGGGGCCGGCGCGCTCGGCGGTCGGGGCGAGCTGAGCGGGTGAGTGGTCATGAGCCCCTTCCGGAATGCAGCTGTGCGCACCTCATCTGGGGAGCGGATGCGCACCTGCCTGCCAGGAGGTGCCTAGACCATGACCACGACATCGCACGCGAACGCCCCACAGACCGGCGGCGAGGACTTCACGACCAGCGAAGGGCTGCGGGCGCTGCTGCAACGCCTGCATGAAGAAGGCCGAGGGGCATGGCAGCACGATCCGGTCGCCGCCGCGCTGATGGAACACACCGCCCGCAAGTACGTGCCCCTCGCGCGCCGTCACGGACTCGACCCGTGGGAGGCAGCGACGGCGGCGTTCGAAGAGATGCGCAGGAAGGGCGCCCGCGAGGCCGACGACCCGTGGGCATACGTCACCAAGGGCGTGCAGGTGACGTGCATCTTCGAGGAACGAGCGCAGGGGCTGATGTGCTCGGTGCATCAGGCGCGCCGCCCGCACATCTCGGTGTTCCACGACCCAGAGCGGTTCTCCGACCGGGAAACGCCCCTGTCGGACTATCACCCCGCGTTCCAGATTCCCGATCCTCAAGCCGCGGAGGAAGATGAGCCTGGCGAAGTAGCTGTGGAGAGGGCGGGGAAAGCAGGGAAAGCCGTTGAAGACGCGATCGACCTGGTCTCGTCTTTGGACTGGCCGGCCGATGTCGCACGGGCGGCCGTGGAGCATGTCTGTACAGCGCTGATGCGGGCGGGCACTCGGCAGGCCGCCTATGAGAACCTGCGTCGGGACAGGCATTCGCTCGCGCTGCTGGATCTGCCGCAGTCCTCTTGGACGGCGTTGCTTCGTGCCCTTCTGGGCAATCCAAATCCGGCATACGCGGCAACATCGGCAGGTAGAGGCGTGTTGCTGCGGCTGCTGCTCGAGGAGCCGCCGGAGATGCTTCTGCGCGATGATGACCTCGTTCTCACGATCTCTCTCGCCGCTCCGATCCACGGTCGACGCCGCACCAGGGGCGAAACATCGTGAAGATGCAGAAGGGGGGCGGGATCGAGCTGCGGCGTGCTGTCGACTCGATCCTTGTTGGGCACCGTCACCGCACCGACCTGGGCGACATCGATGAACTGGCCGGCTCCATCGACCGTGAGGGCCTGCTGCAGCCGATCACGATTACCCCGGACGGCGTGCTCGTGTGCGGCGCGCGCCGTCTCGCGGCGATCAAGAAGCTCGGTTGGACGACGGTGAACGTGTGGATTCGTTCCGGGATCTCCGACCAGCTAGGGCAGCTTCTCGCTGAGCAGGATGAGAACACGCTCCACAAGCCGCTGACCAAGCTCGAGGCCGCCGGCCTGTACCGGGAACTGAAGAGGCTGATGGCGGAAGACGCTGCCCGCCGCAAGGCATCGACCCAGTTCAGCAGCGAGCATCAACCGGGACATGACGGTGCCGGAAAATTTCCGGAACCGTCGACCGCGACCGGCGACGCTCGCGAGCAGGCCGCAGCGATGATCCCCGGCGGGGTTTCCTACAAGACGCACGAGAAGATCAACTACCTGCGGGACCTCGCTGCCGATCCGTCCCAGCCCGACCATGTGCGCGCCCAGGCCACGGCCGATGTGGAACAGCTCAAGCGGGGCGCTGCCGTGCATCCTCTCTACGCACGCACTCGCGCCGACGAGGAGGAAGCGCGCAGCGCCGAGATGCGACGGCTCGGAGTCGAGTCAGTTCAGCGAGCGGCCGCAGCAAAGAAGGGAGCCCAGCCGCCGCGTACGCCCGGTTCAGAGGAGGATGTGACCGTACGGTTCCCCACGCGCGCATTCGTGCAAACCTGGGGTGAGCTCGCCGACTGGTGGACGCACTACGACGCCGCCGAGCTCGCGGCAGTGCTCACCGATGAGCAGGTCGACTCCTTCCTCGCAGCCGCCGCCGGGACGGCACGGTTCGCCGATGACTTGCGCACCGCCAGAGCTGCTCTCGACTCCGAGGACACCGAGCTCGGGCAGCAACGGCACCTGCGCGTGCTCTGAGGCCGCGTCAAGTGGGCATCGTGAGACGTGTCTGCGGGAGCGCGGGCGCACCTCACGGGTATGAAGACCCGAGACTTCTCCACGCCCGGCGCCCGCCGCAAGATCGTCGTCATCGCAGTCGCTGCCGTGCTCGTGCTCGTGCTGGCCGGTGTCGGCGTCTACGGGCTGATTATCGGACCAAGAGAACCCGACGGGGCGTCGCCCGTGCAGCCACCGACCGGCGGCCCCACGGCCTCGACCGCCCCCGCGCCGAACCCGACTCCTTCCTTGTCATCGATCGCGGCCTCTCGAGACCCGGAGGCCTTCGCTCGAGCCGTGTCGCAGGCTCTGTTCACGTGGGACACCGCCGCGGGTCTGGTGCCGCTGGACTACACGAGCGTGATCCTCGAGGTCGGCGATCCGACCGGCGAGGAGCAGGCAGGCCTCGCCTCCGACGTCGCCGCGTATCTGCCGACACGAGAAGCATGGCTCCAGCTGCGCGAGTATGCGACTGCACAGTCCCTAACGATCGAGGACGCCTACGTCCCGGAAGCGTGGGCGGAGGCCCAAGCGCAGTCGTCGGGACAGCTGGCTGCGGGAACGACCGCGATCACGATCGAGGGCACCCGGCACCGCACCGGCATCTGGAACGGGACCCCGGTCGATTCCGAGCATGCGGTGTCGTTCACCGTGTTCCTCGTCTGCCCGCCGTCTTACGACACCTGTCATCTGCTCCGGCTGTCCGAACTCGACAACCCGCTGCGGTGATCCGGAATGTTGAAGAAGCTCGCCGCCGCGGGTCTCGCCGCCGTCCTTCTCGGCCCCTCGCTCGGGCTCATCGGCGTCGGCGTGCTGATGAACCCCGCGGTCTCCGCCGCCTGCACCGTCCCCGGAGCCGGGCTCATCGTCGGCGCGATCCCCGAGTCGCTGCGTGTGACGACCGCGAACGGGGAGACGTTCACGCTGAACCGCACCCAACTCACGCATGCGGCGACGATCATCGAGACCGGGTCGCAGATCGACGGCGTCACCCGCGACGGCATCCAGATCGCGCTCATGGCTGCGCTCACCGAGTCCACGCTGCGGATGCTCGCCAACACCGGCACCTATCCCGAGTCCGGCGACTACCCGAACGATGGGAACGGATCAGATCACGACTCGCTCGGCCTGTTCCAGATGCGCCCGCAGTCCGGATGGGGCACGGTCGCCGAGCTGATGGACTCGACGTATCAGGCTCGGGCGTTCTTCGGTGGGCCGAGCGGTCCGAACTATCCCTCGCCGCGCGGACTGCTGGACATCCCCGGGTGGGAGCAGATGGACAAGGGCGAAGCCGCCCAATCGGTCGAGGTGAGCGCCTTCCCGGATCGCTACCGCAACTACGAACCCGTCGCCGAGACCATCCTCACCGCCCTGACCACCGGCAGTGCCGCGGCAGGGGGTGCTGACGAGACAACCCCGGTCGGCTCCATGGCGGAGACATCGCGTGTCGTGTTTCCACTCCCGGAGGGCACCTGGGTGCTCACCAGCGGGTTCGGGCCACGCATCCACCCGATCACGGGCGAGCCCTCATTCCACACCGGCACCGACTTCGCCGCGCCTGATAGCACCCCGATCGTCGCCGCAGCGGAGGGGGTCGTCACGATCGCGGAGTTCTCCGGCGGGTATGGCGGACTGATCGTCATCGAGCATCAGATCGACGGGGCGACGGTGGCGACCGCGTACGCCCACATGTGGCAGTCCGGCATCCACGTCCAGCCCGGCGACCGGGTGACCGCCGGGCAGCACATCGGCGATGTCGGCAGCTCCGGGAACTCCACCGGCCCGCATCTGCACTTCGAAGTGCGCCCAGGCGGCACCCACGAAGACGCGGTGGACGCCGCCGCGTGGCTCAACGCCCACGACGCCGCCGACCTGCCCGAAGCCGAGATCGGCGCCCCGGTCGGCTCGTGCGCGCCCTCACCGGACACCGAGGACGAACCGGACCAGGCCGGCGACGACTCGATCCAGGCGATGCGGAGCTGATCGCGCATGGACGTGTTCCCCGACTTCGAGGGCCTGTCGGGCATCGGCGACCTGCGCGAGGTCGTCGGTGGCCTGCTGACCTTCGTCCTGGTGATCGCCGTGCTCATGCTCATCGTCTGCGCGATCATCTGGGCCGTGTCGTCCGCGAACGGCAACCATGCCGCAGCGACCAAAGCACGCACGGGCGTGCTCGTCGCCGTCGGCGCCGCGGCACTGGCCGGTGGCGGCGTCGCGTGGATGAACTGGCTGATCGGCATCGGCGAACAGCTCTGAACTTCGCCCCCGCTCGGCCGCCGAGGGCAGAGCGGTGCACCTGCTGGGCGATCCCATTCGTCTCCCGTGCCCGTGGGTGCGGGTTCGTCCCGTCAGGAGCCCCATCGTGTTCGACCTCGCCACCGATTTCCTCACCGCCGTCCCGGCGGCGCTCGCGCCGATGAACATCGACATCAACCCGAACGACAGCGGGCTTCCTGGGATCGCCCAGTTGCGCACGATTGTCGGCGCCGTGATGACGGTCGGTCTGATCCTCAGCGTCCTGGCCTTGATCGTCAGCGCGATCGTGTGGGGCTTCGGCGCGAACAGCTCGAACCCCCATCTCGCCTCACGCGGCAAGGTCGGCGTGCTCGTCTCCTGCGGCGCCGCGATCCTGTGCGGTGCGTCGGTCACCCTCATCAACTTCTTCTGGAACGTCGGCCAGCAGGTCTGACCGCGCCCATCCACTAGGGCGTGTTGATCAAGAAGGTGCGGGGTGGCCAGCCGCCGCGAGTTGCGCGGGAGAATG
>NZ_JAUF01000075.1:0-22937 GCF_000585455.1 Microbacterium sp. MRS-1 | reverse complement strand
CACAGACGCAGAAGCGGCCTGATCACCCCAACCCCCGACTGTCAACAAGACTCGGGGCAGACCCCATAGATGTCTCCGCCGCGACCGCTTTGCCCTGCTCGCTCTGCGCTTCCTCCTGTGCCAGGCGGCTCGCGTCGCCGCGACGACGTGGGTGGCCCAGACCGCACCACCCTCAGCCGCCGCTCCGGCGCTAGGTTCGGTCTCGTGAGTGATAACCGCCGCGTGCCCATTTCGCCTCAGAGCGTCGATGCTCCGCTGACGACGTCAGCGGTCTTCCTGGTCGTGACCGTGGGCGACGACGCCGTCGCGATCGCCACCGCGCGCTCCGTCCTGGCCGACCTCTCGGGACTGCTCAAGACCGTCGGCATCCGCGATCTCGACGCCGCCCTCGCATGCACGGTCGGCATCGGCGCGCGCGTCTGGCCGGCGCTCACCGGGCGCCCGATGCCGGCGGAGCTCCACCCCTTCCGGCCCATCGAGGGTGCGGTGCATCGCGCCCCGAGCACGCCGGGGGACCTGCTCTTCCACATTCGCGCGAACCGCCGCGACCTGTGTTTCGAGTTCGAGAGGCTGCTGCTCGACGCGCTGGGCTCCAGCGCTGTCGTCGTCGACGAGACCGAGGGATTCCGCTACTTCGACATCCGCGACCTGCTGGGGTTCATCGACGGCACGGCCAACCCGGTGGGCCCCGACCTGCCGGAGGCGACCCTCGTCGGGGACGAGGACCCCGCCGGACGTGGCGGGAGCTACGTCGTCGTGCAGAAGTACGTGCACCCGCTCGACCGGTGGAACGCGCTTTCCGCCGAGCAGCAGGAAGCCGTGATCGGGCGACGCAAGTTCGACGGCGTCGAACTGGACGACGCGGAGTCGGGCCAGAAGGCGCACAAGACCCTCGCGACCATCGTCGACGACGACGGCATCGAACACGACATCCTCCGCGACAACATGCCGTTCGGTAGCCCCGCTACCCAGCTCGGCACCTACTTCATCGGATACTCGCGCCGACTCTGGATGATCGAGAAGATGCTGGAGCGGATGTTCATCGGCGACCCGCCCGGACTCCACGACAGGCTGCTCGACTTCTCCACTCCGCTCACCGGCTCCACGTTCTTCGTACCGTCGGCTGACGTCCTCGACGGCCTGGGCGACTCCGCTTAGGCCCGCTCGGAACTCCGCGGCTCAGCGATCAGTGTCTCGATCGTGGCGAGGCGCTCTGCGGGCGATCCCGTGGCCTCCGTCACCGTCAGCCCCGCCGGGATGACGTCAGAGTCGTCCAGAAGATCCAGTAGCACGTCGTTCATGGTCTCGCGCAGCGCGGCATCCTCGTCGTCGCCGACGTGGATCGGATGGGCAGCCGTCAGCGGCAGCACCACGAGGTGATCGACCGTCGCCAGTGCTCCTCGCGTGCGGTCAGCCGCGCTTGAGAGCGTCGAGCGGTCGAGCGCCGTGCGCCCGAGCTCATCCAGTGCCAGCAGATACGCCAAGAAGTCGAGCGGGCCGCGCTCGGCGATAACGTTGCCGCCCGATTCTCCCTCGATCAGCCGACCAGCTGCGAGTCGCAGCTGCGAGGCGAACATCGCCGCGGCCGGCCGATCGTCCGACTCGTCGATGAGCTCGAACGGGTCGGCGAGGACGAGGTAGTCCGGATGCCGCCGCGCAAAGTCGGCGATGAGCGTGCTCTTGCCGCTGGCATGGGTTCCCGAGACGACGATGCGCACGTGCTGACACTACGCGACCGGGTCGGGCGACCGGGCCGGCACCTCAGCCGCCGAACTCCGCCTTGAGGAAGTACGGCGTCTGGTTCGCATTGCACGCGGCGCCGATCTGCGCCACATCATCCGCAATGCCCGCCTGTGCGGTGCCGGGCTCGGTGGCCGTCGACACCGTGTGCGACATCGACGTGAGCGGCCCCTTCAGGCTCGACCTGGAGGCGGCTGCGAGGGCAGCGAGCTGGGATGACGCCGCGGCGACCCGCGCCGTCCAGGTCGCGGCGTCGAACGCCTTGTACTGGGCGTACCCCTGATCAGCATTCATGAGCGCGCTGTACACGTCGACGAACGCGGCGCAGTCCGCGGTCACCGCGGCATCCCGAACGAACTCCTTGGTGGAGAACAGCGGCGTCGCCGTCCACGGGATGCCGTCGTCCACCGTCACCGCGATAGAGGGTTGGGTCTTTGCATCCACCGGCCACGCGAGCGCCGCCGGCGCGCCGCACGTTCCGCTGATCGGGGACGTGTTCTCCGCCATCGCATCGCCGAACTCGACGACGTAGTGCCCGAAGCCCTCGCACGTGAAGTCGATCGACACCGAGCGCGCGCCCGCGGGAACGGGGAAGTCCAGCCCCGGCCACCCCGTCGCGCCCGTCCCCGTCACGGTGGCGCCCGCCGTCGATGTGGCTGTGGCCTCGTCGCTGGCGGAAGAGCTCGGTGACGGTGCTGCACCGGTCGTCGTCGCGCAGCCCGACAGTGCGAACGCTGCGGCGATGAGAGCGCCGAGGACCGTGGTCGTGTGCGTCGTCGTTCGCGAGAGTGTCATCTTTGATGTCTATCAGCGGTGCTCCGTCGGTACCAAGGCCACCGATCACATCGTCTTTCGCCGCGTCGCACCACTGGTCGTCGCGATCACCAGGGATGCATCGTGCGGAGGGAACGCTGCGCGTCTACTGCGGCGCGCGCACCGAGCTGAAACGTGTGCGGCGACGCAGCGCGAAGCCGAGACGTTCGTACGCGGCGATCGCGCCGGTGTTGGATGCCGCGGCATGCATCAGCGCCCGGTCGCCGCGCTGCTGGATATGGAAGGCCACATCCAGCACGAGCCGCGAGGCCAACCCCTGACGGCGGTGATCCTCATCGACCGCGACCGCGCTGATCTCGGTCCAGCCCGCGGGATGCAGGCGCTCGCCCGCCATCGCCACGAGACGCCCGCCCCGGTGGATGCCGATGTAGCGGCCGAGCTCGTGGGTGCGCGGGCGGAACGGACCGGGTTGGTTGCGGGCGACGATCGCGAGCATGTCGTCCACATCGTCGGCACCGAGCTCCACAGCCTCTTCGTCCGGGCGCGTCGACAACACCGGCGTCTCGATCAGCTGCACGCCGTCGCCGCCGCCGACGAACTCCCACCCGGCCGGCAGCTCGCCGTCGAAGCCCGACAGACCGAACTGCTCCCCGGCATCCACGATCTCGCGCAGAGCGTCCCAAACCGCGGGGTCGTCCCACGTGCGCACGGCGACGAAGGGCGCGACGTCGTCGGGGTAGCGGCGGGCGAGGTCACCGCCGATGGCGAACGCGGCGTGCGGTCCCGTCAGCGACGACCACGCCGCGTTGTCGAGCACCGCGTCCCGCACAGCGGCGTCGTCGGAGAGGTCGGTAGCGGGAAGATCGATCGAGACATCGGGCACCACACCACTGTCCGCCGCAACGCGCGAACACGCAAACCGACGCGACCTCGCCACCACGCCAAGGCGCCGTCCACGCACGCGCAAGCCTGAAAGACTGTCCGCATGCCCGGCTTTCATCACGTCGAACTGTGGGTCGCCGACCTCGCAGAGGCTCGCCTCGAGTGGGGCTGGTTGCTGCAGCAGCTCGGGTTCGCCCGCGAGAGCGAGTGGCCGGAGGGGGAATCCTGGAGCGCGGGCGGCGCGTACCTCACGCTCACCACCTCGCCGAACCTCTCCCGCGACGACCATGACCGCCGCGCGCCCGGCGTCAACCACCTCGCTTTCCACGGGGGAACCCGCGAACACGTCGACGCCGTCATGGCGGCGGCTCCCGAACACGGCTGGACGCCGCTGTACCACGACCGGTATCCGCATGCGGGGGGATCGGATCATTACGCCGGCTGGCTGGAGAACTCGGCGGGAGCCAAAGCCGAGATCGTCGCCGACGGCTCCTGACGGGGTGCGGCTGCGAGGATCGACGCATGGCAAGCTCCTTCACGGTCATCACACGCGCGAGTGTCGCCCGCGAGCAGCTTTTCGACCTCTCGCTCGACATCGATGCGCATCTGGCGTCGATGTCGGCATCCGACGAGCGTGCCATCGGCGGCGTGACGTCCGGCGCCATCGGGCTGGGGGAGACGGTCACCTGGCGGGCGCGCCACTTCGGCGTCTGGTTCACGATGACCTCGCGCATCACGGCGCTCGACCGGCCCGCAAGGTTCGTCGACGAGCAGACCCGCGGGCCATTCCGGTCCTTCCGACACGAGCACGTGTTCGAGGACGACGGCGACGGCGGCACGGTGATGACCGACACTCTCACGCTCGCCTCGCCCGTCTTCGGGGCGCTCGCAGAGCGGCTGATCCTCGTGCCCTACCTGCGGAGGCTGATCGTGGAGCGCAACCGGCACCTCGTCGACGCGCTCGACGCTCGGTAAGCGGCCGCCGCCATCACTGTGGCGCCGCAAGCTCGGCGCGCACCAGTGCCCACACCTGCTTGTCGTGGAAGACGCCGCCGTTGAGCCACGCTCCCCGCAGGGTGCCATCGAGGGTCATGCCGAGACGGCGGGCGACGGCGGCGCTGCGCTCGTTGTCGGCCCGGCAGCGCCACTCGACCCGGTTCAGACCGCGCTCGCGGAGGGCGTAGTCGACGAGCAGGCGGGATGCCGCGGTCACCAGTCCCCGACCCTCGGCAGCCGGCTCCAGCCAGCATCCGATCTCGCACTGGCCGGCCGGGGCGCTGAAGCTCACGAACATCACTCCGCTGGCGAGCTGCCCGTCGCTCCAGATTCCGTAGAGGCGCCCGCCGTCGTCGGCCGCGCTCTGCCGCCTGCCTCGTCGATCGTCCTGGGTGGGAGTCGGTTCGAAGGCCACGCCGTCAGCCTAACGTGGCCCGTTCGGCGCACCTGGGGGACATATGGCAGGGCGGAATGCAGGAAAGAGCCCGCCTCGACAGCAGTCGGGACGGGCTCTTTCGTGACTCTGGATCAGAGGGCGCGGATGTTCGCAGCCTGCATGCCCTTGGGGCCACGCTCGGCGTCGAATTCGACCTTCTGGTCTTCGCGCAGCTCCTTGAAGCCGTCGCTGACGATTGCGGAGAAGTGCGCGAACAGGTCGGCGGAGCCGTCGTCCGGCGCGATGAAGCCGTAGCCCTTCTCGGAGTTGAACCATTTCACGGTGCCAGTGGCCATCGTGTCTTTCCTTCTGTTTTTCGGGCCGCCGGAGCGACCGGGTGTGCCGCGTCGACGAATGCGATGCGGACGTGTGTGAGTCGAGGTGGGGGCTGCGAGCGCTGCGGTGACGGCTGCGCGCGCGGCGTCCACGTCGAGGTGGATGCCGAGGTCTTGCCCCTGGGCGCCGCAGGCGCGCGCCCCGGCATCCGTCTCATGGACGAACCCGGCGTACTCGCCGAGCGCCGTCGCGACGTACACGTCGTGATCGGCCTGGCGCCAGGTGAGCTCGTGCGAGGTGAGGAGAATCATCAATCGTTTCTGTGCGCACCGCCACAGGATGCGCAGGCGGCGAGAAGATGCCGCGGGTAGAAGGTGGTGGTCCGAGTGGTGAGCTCTCGGCGTCGAGAGGGGTGGGACGGACCCGTGCCCGAAATGCGGGACGACTGAGCTTAGCACCATCTGCCCGTGGGCACGCTGGACGTCTGTCGTAGGGTCGAAGCATGCGACGGCCCCTTCCTCTTGTGTTGACCCTCGGTGTTTTCGCCTGCGCCTTTGCGCTGAGCTCCTGCTCCGCGGGGACGCCGAACCCCGCCGGCTCCTCATCCGATGCCGCCGCGCTGACGACCGCCACCGCCTCTGCGTCCGCGGCGGCCGGCGCCGCACCCATCGCCGCCCCGAGCGTCTGCGACGCCGTCGATCTCAGGGCGGACGCCGCTGTCACCGGCGCCGACCTCGCCGCGTGCGTCGTCGCGTTCTCCAAGGCGGCGCGCAGCGGGCACGAGACGTTCTCGGCATCCGACGGCACGACGGGGACGGCGGACTTCGTCTTCGGTGACGCTCCGGCCCTGTCCGGAACGGTCACCAGCAGCGACGGCACGACGTCGTTCGTGCTCACCCCCGACGCGTCGTGGGTCACGATCGACGGAGCCTGGGTGCAGGGAGACGAGACCAGCTCCGATCCGAAGAAGATGCTGGCGGGCACCATCGGGCAGGCTTACCGGGCGTTCGCCGACCCGTCGGCCGCGGCATCGCTGATCGCGTCGGCGCCGTCGTGGACTGTGCAGAAGGATCAGGATCTCGTCGACTTGCCCGACGGCACGCAGGTACGCGCGTGGCGGGTGCAGGCCGACGCGCCGTTCAGCGCCGTCGGCGCCGTCGTGCAGGAGATGACGCTGTGGTTGACGTCCGGGCACGTGCCCGCCGGTGTCCAGGCCACCGTGTCGGTGGCCGGCACGCAGACGACGACCACGCAGCACTTCTCGGGCTGGGGGATGCCGGTGAGCATCGCCACGCCGCAGCCGTGAACGCCGCGGACGGCGCCGCCGCCCGGATGCCGTGGTCGATCTCACCGCGTTCTTGCGGGAGGTCGACCTCACCCTCAGCGGGCTCGATGAGCCGGACGTGCGCCTGTCGATCGAGCGCGACGCCGAGGGCCGGATCGTCGGGAGCACGGGCTACGAGCTCAGCGCGGATGGACGAGCGGCGCTCATCCGCAGCGTTGCCGTCCACCCGCAGCGGCGCGCGGCCGGTCGGGGAGCGGGCCTCGCGCTGTACGCGCTGGCGCGCGCGGCGGAAGAAGGAGCGAGAACCGCGTGGCTGTTCAGCCGCAGATCGGGCGGATTCTGGCAGACGCTCGGCTTCGTGCCCGCCGACCGCG
Organism: Microbacterium sp. MRS-1; assembly: GCF_000585455.1. Lineage (NCBI taxonomy): Bacteria > Bacillati > Actinomycetota > Actinomycetes > Micrococcales > Microbacteriaceae > Microbacterium > Microbacterium sp. MRS-1. The sequence continues at coordinate 16,174 of NZ_JAUF01000075.1, read as the reverse complement.
AGGAACTGGCCTCGCTGTTCGCCGGCACGCATCAGGTGCGGATGTTCCAGGAGACGGGTTGGCTGAGCATCGAGGTCGCCTGGGCGACGTCGCTGGTGTGAGCTGCATCGGTGCGCGGCGTCGAGCTGGTCAGGCGTGCATTCCCCGCCGCAGCCGCAGCGCCCGGTAGCCGACGCCGACGCACGCGACCACCACGCCGCCGACGATCGACGGCCAGGGCAGGGTCGCCACCAGCGCGACGCAGCCGATCATGCCGACGATCTGCAGCGCCCGCGGAAAACGGCGGGCCGCGGCATCCTGTCGGAACGCGGCGATGTTGGCGACGAGGTAGTACAGCAGCACGCCGAACGACGAGAACCCGATCGCGGATCGCAGGTCGGTCGTCACGATCAGAAGACTCACGATGACCGCGAGCACCAGTTCCGCACGGTGGGGAACGGCGTAGCGCGGGTGCACCGCCGAGAGCCACTGCGGCAGGTCTCCCGTGCGGGCCATCGCCAGGCTCGTGCGCCCGATGCCGGCGACGAGAGCCAGAAGGGCCCCCAGGGATGCCGCCGCCGCCCCGACCCGCACGACGGGCGCGGTCCAGGTCCACCCGCCCGCCGCCGCCACCTCGGCCAGCGGCGCCGACGATGACGCGAGGCGGTCGGGCCCGAGGGTGGCGAGCGCGGCCAGGGCGATCGCGACGTAGACGATGAGGGCGAGGCTCAGCGCGATGACGATCGCGCGGGGGATCGTCCGGCGAGGATCGCGTACCTCCTCGCCCATCGTGGCGATGCGGGCGTACCCCGCGAAGGCGAAGAACAGCAGCCCGGCCGACTGCAGCACGCCGTACCAGCCGTGGGGGCCGGGATCGATCGCGAGGTTGTCGGCGGAGCCGGCGCCGGATGCCGAGGCGGCCACGACCACGAGGGCGAGCACCGCCAAAACGACCACCACGATCACCTTGGTGAGAGCCGCCGTGCGGGTGACCCCGACCGTGTTGACCGCCGCGAGCACCAGGACCGCGACGACGGCGACGGGCTTCTCCCACCCCGCGGGGGCGGCATACGAGGCGAACGTCAACGCCATCGCCGCGCAGCTGGCCGTCTTGCCGATGACGAACGACCAGCCGGCGAAGAACCCCGACCATGGGCCGATCATCTCCCGGCCGTAGACGTACGTCCCTCCGGACGTCGGAAACTGCGCAGCGAGCTGCGCCGACGACGTCGCATTGGCGTAGGCCACCACCGCCGCAAGGGCCAGGCCGATCAACAGGCCCGAGCCGGCCGCCGCCGCAGCGGGCGCGAACGCGGCGAACACGCCCGCGCCGATCATCGAGCCCAGACCGATCGCGATCGCATCGACGAGGCCCAGGCGACGGGCCAATGCCGCGGGGGCGCTCATCGGGCGCGGGAGAACGTGCGCGGAGGAATCACGCCGCGATTATAGTGCGCACGCCGAACCCGCCGGTGAACGAGCCGAGGCTCGCTCTCAGGGCCGGTGGCGAATCCAAACGCTCTTCTCGCGCGTCCACTGCTCGAACGCGCGGAGCGATTTCTCCACCCCTCCGAAGCCCGACTGCTTCCACCCGCCGAAGGGCATCGCCAGGTCGCCCTCGCTGTACGCTCCGACCGAGACCAGTCCGGCCTCCACGCCGCGGGCCAGCGCCAGCGCGTCATCGAGCCTCGTCGTCCACACCGAGGCCGCGAGCCCGTAGAGTATGTCGTTCGCGAGTGCGATCGCTCCGGAGGCGCTGCCGTTTCTCACCGCGGTCGTCGCTCTGTTCGTTCCCCTCGCGGCAGCGGTCTACCTGCTGACGACCGTCACCTGGACCCTCGGCCAGCGACTCGTGCTGCGACGGCTGTACCCGCCGCAGCAGGCGTCATGACGGTGCGCCACCGCTACCGGAGGTCGGCACGGCCCGCGACGCGCGAGCGATCAGGGCCGAGCCGACGATGCTCGCCGCCAGCGCGACGACAGCCATGCCGACCATCAGCGCGCCAAACCCGTCGCGGTAGGCGGCCACCGCGGCATCGAACACCTGCGCGTCGGGGCGCGTGCCGTCCTTTGCGTAGGTGCCGACGCCGACAAGAGCGGTGTGCACCGCGGCATCCGTCAGTCCCGCCGCCGACAGGCGGGCGGTGATCCCCGAGATCGTGAGCTGGGTGATCACGGCGGTCGACAGCGCGGTACCGAGCGAGGAGAAGAGCTGCCCGAAGGTCGTGCGCGAACTGGTCACCGGTCCGTAGAAGTCGGCCGGAGCCTCACTGAGCACGAGCGTGCCGTACGGAAGCGCCGCGGCGGTGATACCGAAGGCGATGAGGATGCCGGCGGGTACGAACGCCAGCGGCGTGGGGGCGTCTCGGGCGAGGAAGGCCGCCCCGAAGCCCGCGGCGGAGAGGATGCCGCCGACCAGCAGGGAGGTCTGCGGGCTCATGCCGCGGGTCATCAGGCGCCCCAGCACGATCGCCCCGACGATCGAGGTGACCGACACCGGCAGCTGCCATACAGCGACGCTGCTGGGCGTCAGAGCGAGAACGTACTGCCACAGGTTCGACAGCTGCAAGAAGGCGACCGCGCCGCCGGCATTGAAGACGAAGCCCGCGCAGAGCGCCGCGAGGAAAAGGGGTCGGCGAAAGAGCGCGACCGGGAAGAACGGGTTCGCGACCCGCGTCTGCGACCAGACGAACACGCCGAGAAGCACGACGCCGAGCGCCATGGCTCCCCACGTCAGCGGGCTGGTCAGCGACGACGCGAGCTGTGAGACGCCGAACAGGAACACGACCATGCCGGTGATGAGCGCAACCTGTCCGCCCACGTCGCGCTTCTCGGTGACGGTGGGGGCGACCGACGGCAGAAGCACGAGGACGGCGGGGACGCACAGTGCCGACAGCACGGGAACGAGCACGAACGCGAGGCGCCAGTCGACTCCGGCGAGCAGGCCCCCCGAGAAGGTGAACAGCACTCCGGCCGCGCCCGAACACGCAGCGAACGTCGCGACGGCCGCAGGGAGCCGGCCCGGCGCTGCCAGCACCTGGATGTAGGCGAACGCGGCGGCGTACACGGCGCCCAGGCCGACGCCCGTCACCGCCTGGCCGAGGATGTAGACGAGCGGCATCGGTGCGGCGGCCACGATCAGCTGGCCGACGAGACCTGTCACGAGGGCGGCGACGAGCATGCGGCGGCGGCCGATCCGGTCGGCGAGCAGGCCTGTGGTGATGACCGAGGCGGCGATCGCGAGGGTTTGCATGGATGCCGCGAGCGCCTGATCGCCGCCGACCATGTCCAGGCCGCGGCTGGCGCCCACGAGCGCGGTCGCCGCGATATTCGGGGCGGAGCCCTGAACCGCGGCGAGCACGCCGAGCAGCGGGATGGCGAGGGTGTGCGCCGAGCGCACGACGAACGTCGGTGATGTGGTGGTCATGAGGGTTCTTTCGGGTGGGAGAGGCGAGCGGAAGTGGCGCTCAGGCGGTGAAGGCGGGAACGCCGTCGATGTAGGTCGCGTGCACGGCGATGCGATCCCAGCTCTCGGGATCACTCGTCCACGGATCGCTGTCCACGACGGCGAAGTCCGCCCGCCGGCCGGCGGAGAGCGTGCCGCGATCGTCGGCGTGGATCTGCCAGGCGGCATCGGCGGTGATCGCCGACAGGGCCTGCGCCGGGCTGACACGCTCCTCCGGCGCGAGCACCGTGGCGTCGGCCTCGAGACGGCGCAGCACCGCCGTGCGGGCGCTGCGCAGGGGCCGCACCGTCGTCACGTTGTAGTCGGAGTGCAGGCTGGGGCGCAGTCCCGCGCGGTACGCCGAGGCGAGGCGATCGAGTCGCGCGGCGCGCTCGGGGCCGAGGATCGTGTCGCGGAAGGCCGCACCCCAGTAGTAGACGTGGTCCATCAGGAAGCTCGGTGACACTCCGGCCGCCGACATCCGTACAAGCTGGTCGTCGGTGGTCACCGAGGCGTGCTCGAAGCGGTGACGCAGATCGTTCTGACCGCAGCGCGGCAGCAGCTCCTCCGCCGCCTGGAGGGCGAACTCGACGGCGGCGTCGCCGTTCGTATGGATCATCAGCTGCCAGCCGTCGTCGAGACCGGCGCGCATCACTTCGCGCAGGCTCTCCGGCGTCCAGTTCGCGTGGCCTCCCGAGGTCTCGCCGAGATACGGCTGCAGGAAGTATCCGGACCGACCCTGGTTCGAGCCGTCCGCCACGACCTTCCACGCGTCGGCGCGCACCATCGCATCTCCGCTGAACGGGGTCACCCCGGCCGCCTTCCACGCCTGGGCGACCTCGGCCGGTGTCGCGCACCCCGACAGGGAGGAGAACTGCGCCGTCGACACCCGCACCGGCAGCCGTTCGGCGCCGTTGAGCTGATGCAGCATCGCGATCTCGCTCACGCCGGCCAGCGTGCCGGTCATCGCTTCACGCATCGAGGTCACGCCGGCCGCGGCGAACTCGTTCAGCACCTGACGGATGCCGCGACCCACGTCCGCCGCCGTGGGTCGCGGCAGGTTCGCGAGCAGCATCGTCACCGCGGGAGACTCCCCGACCACGCCGGTGAGCCGCCCGTCGCGCTTTTCCAGCGTGCCCCCGGTCGGCTGCGGTGTGGCATCGGTGATGCCGGCGGCATCCAAGGCGGCGCTGTTGGCGTAGGCGAAGTGCATCGACGCGTTGAGCACGACGATCGGGCGGTCGAGCGCGACCCGGTCGAGGATGTCACGTGTGAGGGCCGGCTCGCCCGGGTACAGGCTCGGATCGAACAGCTTCGCGAGCACGTACTGACCCGCCGGCGTCGCCTGCGCGGCGGCCGTCAAAACCGAGACGACGTCGTCGAAGCGCGGGCAGGCGGCGTGCGAGACGTCGGTCCACTCGAGCGTCAGCAGCGACACCCAGATGTGCGCATGCGGTTCGATGAGGCCCGGGATGACCACCCCGTCGGGAGACAGGATCTTCGTCGCAGGGCCGGTGAGGCCGTCCACGTCCGCCGCCGAACCCACGGCGAGGATGCGGCCGTCGCGCACCGCCATCGCCTCCGCGCGCGGGGCGGCGGGATCACCCGTCGCGATGCGGCCGACGATCAGGAGGTCGGCTGTCGCTGTCGTCGTGCCGCGTTCGTCTGAGCGGCTGGGCGCGCCATGGTGGGCGGGTGCGATGGTGACGCCGGCCGCGGCGATGGCGGGCGCGAGCTGGTCGTGGCTCAGGGCAGCGGCGGCGGTGCAGGTGTCGGACATGAGCGGGCTCCTTCGAAGGTGCGCGGCGGCGGCGCGTGGTCAGTGGAAGTCGAGGACCTGATCGCCCCATGCGGCGCGCAGGGCGGCGTCCAGATCGTCGACGACGCTGTCGTGGCGCTCGATCACCAACGTCGCACGGGAGTCGGCAGGATCGTAGGCGGGCCAATGCGGGGCTCCCGTGACGACCTCCGCGTCAGGCGTGCGCCCATGAGCGAAGGCGGCCCATCGCTCCTGCATACGGGCAGAGATCGCCTCGCCGGTACGCTTGCCACCGAGGCGGAACGTGAGGTCTTTGGGGCCGCTCGCGAAGACACCCCAGAGGTACGCCAGCTCGCTGCCGTGGGTGGCGCCGAGGCCGATCAGTCGCAGGAAGGGCGCCGCGTGATCGAAGCGGTAGAGCCAGACCGGGGCCGTGGCGGCGTGACCCTCGGCGATCCACACGGTGGGCATGCGGAAGCCGATGTCGCGGGCGACGCCCAGGCCCACGGCGTTCTTGCGCACGTTCTCGTACGCCGTCTGCACCTGGGCGACCGAGGGCAGCTCGACGGTCGGGTTGTCGGCGGCCATGTCGGAGAACATCGTCATGATGCGCTCCTCGGTGATCGGCATGAGGGGCGACTTCATGAACTTGAACAGCGACGCCTCGTCCTTGTTGGTGCCGATCATCAGCGGGACGGGCAGTCCGCGGCCCTCGTGCAGCACGGTCGCCGGTGCCTCCGGCAGCAGGCCGCCGTCGACGATCGGCGCGAACGCGAGCGTGCCGGGCGCCTCGTCGGGCACCTGGGCGTACACGGCCATCCCCGCAGTCACGAGCTCGTCGGCGGATGCCGCGCGCAGCGCCGCGGCGGTGGCGACGGCATCCGTCTGGTCGATGCCGAGCTCTCGCACGAAGCGCTCGGCGACATCTCGCGCCCGGTCGATGCCGTACATGCTGGACGCGGGGGAGGACTGCGCGATCGCCCGGTGGAACAGACCCGCGGCCGAGGGAGTGGCCAGCAGCGTCGTCACCAGGCCGCCGCCGGCGGACTCGCCGAACACGGTCACCCGGTGGGGATCGCCGCCGAACGCGGCGATGTTCTCCTGCACCCACCGCAGTGCCAGCAGCACGTCCTTGAGGGCCAGGTTGCGGTCGAAGCCACCGTCGGGCAGAAGGCCGGACAGGTCCAGGAAGCCGAACGCGGCCAGGCGGTAGTTGAGGGTCACGACGACCACGTCGCCGCGCGTGACCAGAGAGGTCGCGTCGTAGGTGCGCTGGCTGGACGCGCCGAACGTGTAGGCGCCGCCGTGCAGCCACACCATGACCGGTCGCGCTCCCGCCGCGGCGTCGGCGCCGGGTGCCCAGACGTTGAGCATCAGGCAGTCCTCGTCGAGCACGGCGTCGTCGCCCAGGGCGATCGCGGGCGTGCGCACCTGGGGACAGGCCGGCCCGAACGCGGTGGCGTCGACCTCTCCGGTCGCGGCGGCTGCCGGCACCGGGTCGCGCCAGCGGCGCTCGCCGACCGGGGCTTCGGCGTAGCGGATGCCGCGCCACGAACGGACGTCGTTGCGGACGGCGCCCCGGAAGGTGCCCGCCTGGGCGGTGACGATGCAGGGGATCAGGGTGTCAGGGGTCTGGGTGGTGTTCGACATGTGAGGTCCTTTCGGAACGAGAGGCGGAGAAGCCGAGGTGGGGCGCTCAGGCGGCCAGGCGATGGATGACCTGTGCCAGCTCGTTCGCCGCGAGGATCGCGAACAGTACCGTCATCATGGCGGCGTTGTGCGTGATCAGCTGCGATTTCAGCGCCTGCAGGGCGGAGTGCACGCGTGCCGTGCCAGTCAGCTGGACGAGGGCCGGAATCACGAGCAGCAGTGAACCGGCCAGCGCGATGGCAAGGCACAGCCCGACGGCGGCGAGCGGCGCGAGGTGCGCTTCGCCGATGAGGGCGCCCGCCTTGAGCTCGAGGGGGATGTTCTTCGAGTTGGTCACCGCCATGACGAGGCCCAGACCGGCCGCCGAGAGGGGGGTGACGCTATCGATGGCCGCGAGCCACTTCGGTGCCGTCGCGGGCGTGCCGTTCTTCGGACGCGACTTCCAGCTCACGACGGCGAACACCGTGAAGCCGAGGCCGAGGACGATCGCCAGGATCAGCGAGACCGTCTGCGCTGCGGGGCCGCTCGACGCCGACGCGCGGGCCGCGCCCAGCGCGCCCAGGCCCGTGGCGGCGAAGGCGACCAGCGTGTAGACCGCGGTGTAGACGGGGGCGCAGGCGCGGCCGCGGGGTGCGAGCACGATCGCGACGATGGCCACGATGGGCAGCGGGGACAGGAGCATGCCCACCGCGAGGGGAAGAAGGTTGTGCAGGTCGTTCACGTCGATTCCGTTTCATCGCTTCCCCCGGGCCGGGTGTCCTGGGGTGCGATGACGACGTTATGACGGGGGCGCGGCCTGCTTTTCGGGATGTTCGGCTGACACGACAGGAGTGGTCGGCGGAAGGGCGAACAGCGCCTCGAGCAGCGTGTCGCGACCGTCTGTGCGCAGGCGTGCGCCGAGGTCGCGCGCGTGGGAGGCCGGTCGCAGCTCGGCATCCGGCGCCGTGCGCCCTCGCGAGCGCACGCGAGCGCGCAGCCGGCTGCCCGCGCCCGTCGCGACGACATCGAGGCTCACCTCCGCACGCTTCTCGTCGCTGTGCTTGACGGCGTTCAGAAGTCCCTCGGCGATGACGTCGTACACATCGCGCGCGAGGCGGGGATGCGCATCGAGCGCGGCCAGCGCCCGGGGATCGAGCGTGGTCTGCAGCACGATCACCCGTCCCCACGTCGCCAGCAGCGCACGCAGCGCCGCCGCGTCCGTGCCGGGGTCGGCTGCCGCATACGTCGACGTCAGCCGATGCACGAGCGCGAGTAGATCGTCGCGCAGTGCGGAGGTGTCCGCCGGGGACGGGTGCGGATGCGTCAGCGCGAACTGCATGCACGCTCCCTGCCCGTCGCGGTGCAGCAGCTCCGCCGTGCGTCGCAGGCCTTCCCGAGCGGGACCGACCCCCTCGCGGCTCGCGCGCTGAGAATGCGTGATCGTTCCCGACAGTCGACGCTGTTCTCGGCGCAGTCTCTGCACGGCGCCCGCGCACAGGCCGGCCGCGAGCGCGAAGGCGAGGTAGTCGATGGCGGGCAGGAGCGCGAGGAGGCCGCGATGTCCGTAGATCGCTGCCAGCACGGAGAGCACGACGCCGCCGATGGCCGCGCCCAGCAGATAGACCGTGGCGCTGAGACGGGCGCTGCGTACGAACCTTCGGCGCCGCGCGACATGGTCGACAAGACCCGTCACGGTGACGACGGCGACCAGACCCGCGATCAGCTCGGCGGGGCCCGTCGTTCGCAGCGCGTAGGGCAGTGTGCAGGCGATGTAGACGATCGCGACCGTCCCGCGTGGTGGAAGGCGCAGCGGCGGCAGCGCCAGGCCGCGACGGCGAATCGAGATCTCATCCGTGGCGGGTGCGCCCCGCGGCGCCGAGGTCGTCGCCGCATCGTCCGCCACCTGTTGCAAGCGGTGGCTCCAGGTGCGGAAGGCCTCCGTCCCGAGCGCGCGCACGCCGCTCGGCCCCGTCGCGGGATCCCACCGATCGATCGCCCGGGTGAGGGCGGATGCCGCGGCATCCACTTCGCGGCGGGCGCGCCGGTCGACGACGACGGCGCGGTCGGGCGCGGCGGCGAGCTCTGCCGCCACCTCGCGCAGCAGCGCGTTGGTGCGACGCAGCGTGTGCACGGCGTTCTCGAGCACGGCGATCATCGCGAGCACGACCGGCCAGACGACCACGTTCGTCGCGATACGGAACGGCAGCTGGGCTGCTGCCGGAATCGGCAGTGCCCACGGCGCGGCCCACGCGTCCTGCACGACCGGGCGCAGGGCGGCGCACGCGACGATGCCGACGATGAGCACGATCGCGCGCACGCGCGGCGCGGACAGGTGCCGCTCGATCAGCGCGAGGGCCCCGAGCGCAAGCACGAAGCATGTCGTCGTGGCCAGCGTCGCCGGAGCCAGCGCCGCGACATCCACGCCCGCACCCACGGGCGCCATGATGGTCATCGACAGGACGAGGGTCGCCGCGAGCGACCACAGGCTCAGAAACCGTCCGTCGGCCACGACACGGCCGATCGCCGTGGCGAACCGCCTCACCCGCGGCCTCTCACCGGGCGGGGCCGAACGCGGCCAGGTACATCGCCGCAGCGGCGACGCGAGGGCTGACGGTCGGGTCGCCCGTCACATCCAAGCGGTCGAACAGGCGGCTGATCGAACGTTCCACGGCCCGCACGCTCGACGCAGTCTCTTCGGCGATGCGCTCGTTCGACCATCCGCGAGCGACCATCGCGAGGATCTCGAGCTGATGGCGGGTGAGCGCGCCGAGGCCGTCGCGGGCATCGGGTGCAGGCAGAGCCGTCGCCGCCGGCACACGCCGCGTCGACAGCGCCTGCTCCAACGCCGACACGAGCGCGTCGGCCGAGTCGAGATCCTGCTTGGAGACGAAGACCGCATGGGCGATGCCCATCGCCGTCGCGCCGGCCGCGGCCCGTGGATAGCTACTGAGGAAGACGATCGCCAGATGCGGAGCGAGCTCGGAGAGCATCGCTGCCAGTTCGGCGCCGGAGGGGCGGCTGCCGAGGTCGATATCGGTCAGCAGCGCGTCGGGGTCGAACTCGGTGAACAGCTGGGTGGCCGTCGCCGCGTCGGCCGCGGCGGCCGTCTCGAACCCGTGACGCTGCAGCAGCTCGCACACGAGCATGCGCAGGGCGGCCTGGTCTTCGACAACGAGCACGCGACGGGTCCAGTCCGAGGCCACGACATCACCCTAGCGCTCGCGCCGCGTGTCCCGTCGTTGCCCCGACGAGCACCGGTGTCGCTCCCTGCCGTCGTCAGTGAGCAGCGTCGTAAGCCTCGAGAACGGATGCCGGAACGCGCCCGCGCTCGGATACCGTGAAACCGTTCTTGGCGGCCCACTCGCGGATCGGGCCGTAGTCGCGCTGCTGGGAGCGGCGTTGGCCGCGGGTGCCGGCACGGCGCGGTGCGGCGGAGCGCGACGAGACGCTGCGCGCGGCGGAGACATACGGCGCGAGCACATCGCGGAGCGCGGCGGCGTTGTCGGTGGTGAGGTCGATTTCGTACGCGGTGCCGTCCAACGAGAACAGGACGGTCTCACCGTCACCGACTTCGAGAACGGTGCCGTCCAGGTCGTCGACGAGCTGGTGAACGATTTTGCGGGCCATAGGCAGAGCCTACTGATACTGACGGCTGATCAGGGGAGCAGTCCCGCGCGTCGCGCCCGTGTCACCGCGGCGTGGCGCGTGCCCGTGTCGAGTTTGGCCATCGCCGACTGCAGATACGACTTGACGGTGCCCTCCCGCAAGCCGAGTGCGACAGCGATCTCGGCGTTGGTCTGGCCCAGTGCCGCGCACGCGAGCACATCGATCTCTCGCGGCGACAGCTTCACGTCGAGCGTCTCCGTGGTCGCACTGTCGTCGCGGGTCAGATCGGCGAGGCGCTGTTCGATCTCGGCGAGACGGCGCCGGATGGCGGCGTCGGGCACATCGGCGGCGATGCGGCGCAACTGCGCGTACGTGTCGCGCAGGTGCTCGCGCAGCACGGGGTCGACGCCCGAGGTGGATGCCGGAGCGAGGGTGAGTCGCCGCTGCACTTCTTCTCTGACGCGAAGCTCCGTCGCCAGATCGCTGGCGACCTGGAGCGCCATGCGTGCGGTGGACTCTCCGAAGGGGGACGGCGACCACGAACCGCAGTAGAGCACGCCGCGTGCGCGCCCGGCGACGAGGACGGGAACAGCGAACAGCGTCGAGATCCCCTCCCCGAGGATCGCGCGATCGTAGTCATGGGTGATGTTGCGCGAAGACCGGTAGTCGAGCGCGAGTCGCGGGCGCCGCTCCACGAGCGCCCGCCCGCCGAGACCGCGGCTGGCGTGCACGACGAGTCCGGACAGGTGCGGGGTGCGGTTTCCGACGACCGAGGTGACCTCGACCGCGTCTGCCCGCTCGAACCCGCCGAAGGCGACGGGAAGGCCCGTGCGGGTGGCCAGATCTTCGACGGCGTGCGCCAGCAGATCGCTGTCGGAGAGCGGGGTCGGCGTCGCCATCTCGCCTCCCTGACCTCGAGGGTGACGGCCGCGTCACCCGTGCGCTCGAGGATATCACCGGGCGTCGTCGCGGGCTCCGCCAGCGATCCACCCGAGCTCGACCCGGGGCTCCCGCGTCGCGCCGCGGGAGCCCCGTGCCGCGACCGGCCTACACGGCGGCGGATCGAGCGGTGCCGTCTCGTACGACGCGCGCTTCGAGATCGAGGAGGAACCGTTTGCGTTCGGGGTGACCGCCGTACTCACCGATGGATCCGTCGGCACGGACGACACGGTGCGCCGGAATCACGATCGAGATGGGCGTGCGGGCACACGCCGATCCCGCCGCGCGGTGCGCGCCTGGTGAGCCGGCGAGAATCGCCAATTCGCCGTACGAGCTCGTCTCGCCATACGGGATCTCGTCCATCGCCTCCAGTGCCCGGCGTGCGAAACCGTCGACCCCGTGCAGGTCGAGATCGAGCGTGAAACGTCGCCGCGTGCCCGCGAAGTACTCGTCCAGCTGCGCGGCCACCTCGGCGGTGGCCGCGGCATCCGGCACCACGATGCCCTGGCGGCGGGCGCTGATCGCTTCGAGGCGGCGGTCGGCCGCCGTCAGCGACACATCCAGCACGTCCAGGGCGACGAGGCCCCCATCGGCGACGACGATGAGGGCCTCGCCGATCGGTGTCGGGTGCACCGAGTATGCGGCAGTCGAGGTCATGACTCCATGATGCTCGCGACGGTCGACATCATCGTCGCGCGGTCGCGGTCTGTGGAGGCGCAGAGCCTCCGCGTCGGTTGGGGAGGAGGATCCACGGTGCCGCCCCACCTGTCACATCAGCCCCAATACCGCGAAAACCCGCCGCGCTAACCGGGAACGCCGTGATCGGGACTTTAGGGTGTCGAGTGTGTGGAGAGCAGACGATGGCGCCGTGCGAGGCGTGGACGACGCCGACCACGGTCATGCGGTGAGCCCGGCGGACCTCGACCTGTCTGAGCCGGGGGTCGTCGTGACCCACGTCGCCGCCGGTGAGCGTGCGCGCCTGCGCGAGGAGTCGGCGTGGCTCGGTGGCCGGTCCACCCTGCTGCACTACACCGACGCCGGCGATGCGGGCATCGACATCACGAAAGCCCATCCCGGCAGCCTGCCCCAGTTCATCACCGGGCGCTCCACGCTGCTGTCCAACCTCTTCCGTGACGAGGTCGCCCTGCGCACGGCCCGCCTGGCGGCCGAGCGCATCGCCGCCAAGGACGTCGAGATGCGCACGACCCGTGGCATCGACACGGTGCACCTGGCGGTCGGCATCGCCGGCTGGCGCATCGGCGGCGTCACCTACGCCGCCCCGGTGCTGCTGCGCCCGCTCGCCATCCGCCGCCACCACTCCGACTTCGATCTCAAGCTGCACGGCACCTTCACGATCAACCCCGAGCTCGTCGTCGCCGCGCGCACGCACTTCGGTCTCGTGATCGACGGGCGCGCGCTCGCCGAACTCGCCTACGACGGTGGCGTCTTCAAACCGCAGCCGGTCATCGACCACCTGCGCGCGCTCACCGCGCACGTCGACACCTTCACCGTGCAGCCGCGCCTGGTCGTGTCGACGTTCGCCGACGCGTCGTCGCCGATGAGTCGCGACGCCGAGAGCCTCGATCACCCGATCCTGAACGCCCTCGCCGGCCACGAGTCCGACCGCGAGGATCTGTCGATCGTCCGCGCGCCCGCTCCGCCCGTCAGCTCCGATGAGCGACCGCCCGCCGCCGACCGGCTCCTGCTCGATGCGGATGCCGAGCAGGAGGCCGTGCTCGCGCGCATCGCCGCCGGACAGTCGCTCGCCGTGCACACGCTGCCCGGCACCGGCGGCACGCAGACGGTGATCAACGCGGTCGGCGAGCTCGTGCGCGCCGGCAAGCGCGTGCTCGTGGTCAGCGCGCGGCGCTCCACCCTCGAAGGCGTCCGCCACCGCCTCGCCGGCATCGGACTGCCCGGACTCGCCGTCTCGCCGCGCCACCTGCACCGCGATCTCATCCGCGCGATCACGCGCAACGAGAAGGCGGAGCAGCCCAAGGTGGCCGACGTCGACGACGCTCTGGTGCGCCTGCGCACCGTGCTGCGTGACTATCGCGATTCGCTCACCCAGCGGCATCCGCGCGTCGAGGTCTCCCCGCTCGAAGCGCTCCGCACGCTGGCCACGATCGCATCGATGACGCCGCAGCCGTCGGCGACGACCCGATTCGACATCGCCACCCTGCAGTCGCTCGGCACCCGTCGTGCCGAGGCCGCGCAGGCGCTGGCGACCGCCGCCCGTCTCGGCGAGTTCCGCTTCGGCCCCGACGATTCGCCGTGGTACGGCGTCGCCTTCGCCTCCACGCAGGAGGCCCGCGACACCCACGCGCTCGCCGGACGGCTGCACCGCACAGAGGTGCCCGCCGTGCTCGAGCGCGGGTACGAACTCATCGCGCAGACGCGCATGCGTCCGTTCTCGACGCTGGCCGAACTCGGCGCCTACGTGCAGCTGCTGCAGGGCATCCGGGCATCGCTCGACCGCTTCAGCACGACCGTCTTCGAGCGCCCGATGGCGGAGCTCATCCAGGCGCACGCGCCGCGCCGCGACGCTCCCGCGATGACATCGCCCCAGCGCCGGCGCCTGAAGAACCTGTCGCGCGAGTACGTGCGCCCGGGCATGCACATCACCGACATGCACGAGTCGCTGGTGCGCGTGCAGCAGCAGCGCGCGCAGTGGCAGCAGCTGGTGGATCCGGGCGTCATGCCCGAGATCCCCCTGGGTCTGGACGATGTCGCCACGGCGTGGCAGCGGGTGGCCGCCGACCTGGGGGCCCTCGACCGGGCACTGGGGCGCACCGAACCGCTCGCGTCGTTGCCGATCCCCTACCTGCTGCGCACGCTCGCGGGCTTGGCGGCGACCTCCGACGTCTTCGACAACCTGGTCGAGCGCGCCACCCTGCGCGGTGAGCTCGCCGACATGGGACTGGAAGAGCTGCTCACCGAGCTGTCGGTCCGCCACGTCCCCGAAGAGCACGTCGCCGCCGAATTCGAGTTCGCGTGGTGGCAGTCCGCTCTCGAAGCGATGCTGCGCTCGGACCGGGCGCTGCTGGGCGCGAACACGTCGGTCGTCGACCGGCTCGAACGCGATTACCGACTGGTCGATGAGGCGCACGCGGCCTCGGCGGGTCCGCTGCTGGCCGCGGAACTGGCGACGACGTGGAAGATCGCCGTCGTCGACGAGGCCGGCGAAGCTGCGACCCTGAAGCAGCTGCTGCGCAGCGGCGGAGCGTCTGCGACGGAGCTGGTCGAGGCCGCGCCGAAGCTCGTGCGCACGCTGGCCCCCGTGTGGCTCGCGTCGCCCTATGAAGTGCCCGCCATCCCCGAGTCGCCCCTGTTCGACGTGGTCATCGTCGCGGATGCCGCGGCGCTGTGCCTCGCCGAGGCGGCGCCGGCACTGCGACGCGCCCGCCAGGTGGTCGTCTTCGGCGACCCGGTGACGCAGCGTCCCACCGCGTTCCGCGTCGGTGCCGGGCACGCGAGCGCGGAGGACGAGCCCGACGTGCCGTTCGACGAGGTCAGCGTGTTCGAGCGGCTCACCGAGCTCGTTCCGGTCGAGACGCTGACCCGCAGCTACCGCGCGGGCGGCGAGGACCTCGCCGAGCTCGTCAACGGTGCCTTCTACGAAGGCCGGCTCGTCTCGTACCCGTGGGCGGGGTCGTACCTCGGGCGCGGGAGCCTCAGCGTCGACTACGTCGAAGGGGGCACCGGTACGCCCGACCCCATCACGGGGGCCGTCGAGAGCCCGGATGCCGAGGTCGCCCGCGTCGTCACGCTCGTGGTCGAGCACGCGGTCAACCGTCCCACCGAGACCCTGATGGTCGTCACGGCATCCGTGCGCCACGCGGAGCGCGTGCGCGCCGCCGTCGCCGCCGCCTTCGCGGGCCGGTCGGATGTCGCCGAGTTCGTCGGCCGCGACACGGCCGAGCCGTTCGCCGTGCTCGGGCTCGAGGAGTCGGTGGCGGAGAGCCGCGACCGGGTCGTCTTCTCGCTCGGATTCGGATTGACCAAGCACGGCCGGGTGCTGAGCGACTTCGGCGATCTGTCGGGCCCCGACGGAGAGCGCCTGCTGACGGTCGGTATGACACGCGCGCGCCGTTCGATGGTCATCGTCTCCTCGATCCGCCCCTCTGCCTTCGATGAGGGACGTCTGGAGTCCGGTGCGGCGACGCTCATGTCGATCCTCGGCGGCATCGCCGCCCGCGCCCGTGAGTCCCGGCTCGAAGACCTCGCCGATCCGCTCACGCTGGCCCTCGCCGGTCACCTGCGGGCACTCGGCATCGCCGTGGACGTGAACTATCGCGGCATCCTTCCCCTGGTCGCCCAGCACCGCGGCAAGGCGGTCGTGGTGGAGAGCGACGCTGACAGCATGGGGGAGACCCTGCGGGAGAGCCTGCGCTTGCGCCCGCAGGTGCTGCGCCGCCTCGGCTGGCATTACGTGCGCGTGCACGCCTTCGACCTGTACAGCGACCCGGCGGGTGTCGCGGGACGGATCGCGGCGATCCTCGGTGCCTCGCCCGAGACGCCGCGCGCCGAGACCGTCACCGAGCCGCTCGATCTGCGCTGAGCGCCGTGGACGACGAGAGCCGTCAGCGCGTCGAGCGCGTGCGCGGGTCGCGCCGGGCACGACTGACTCCGGCGCCCGGCACCGACCCCGCGCCCGAGGTTCCCGTCATCCGCGACGATGCCCCGCCCCTCACCGGGGACGGGGCATCGGGGCCGAACGATGAGCGCCTGCGGCGGGACGTGCCGCCGCACTACTAGGGCGTGTTGATCAAGAAGGTGCGGGGTGGCCAGCCGCCGCGAGTTGCGCGGGAGAATGG
>NZ_JAUF01000074.1:0-14893 GCF_000585455.1 Microbacterium sp. MRS-1 | reverse complement strand
CTACCGGCTCCGCATGCTCCTCACCGCCGGCGGACTCACCCCATGACCCCCCACCGGATGTCCGAAGAGCCACATAAGGCTCTATGTCCTCGGGGTTGCGATCAGGAAAACTGCTTAGAATGTATCTATACAGAGAGTCCGCATTGATCTCCTGCATTAAGGTTAGGATCGAGAGGCCACCCTCGGATGCGATGGCATCCTCGGTAAATAGAGCGGGCGAGATTGCGCTTTCGTTATCTGAGGAAACTTTGTCGAACTCCGATTTCCAGTAGTCATTTCCCTCTGAGCTGCTGTCCCACTTCGCAGCAAGCTCGGGCGTTGCTCCGTACATCATCCAGGCGTTCATGCGGTCAACAAAGGCTTGCGCGAGTTCCTCATCGCTGAGACCAGCAGGAATCTCGAACGCGGCGGTGAGGGCTTCGCCTTCGAGGTAGGGCTCGATGCCTCCGTATGCCTCTGCGGTGGCCGCAGGGGTCGGCGTCGGCTCTTCCTCGACTTGGGTCTGCGTTGTCTCGGACGGACTCGGAGCGGCACCGACGTTGTCGGCGGCGCAGCCGGTCAGCGCGAGCGTGGACAGTGCCCCAATGGCGGCGAGGCGATGCAGCCCGGTGAGCCGGTTCTTCTTGTCGAGGTTTGTTTCGGTCGTGTTTGTGTGAAGGAGTTCTTGCTGCTGCTTCACGATGCGTGGTTCCTTGCCGCTCGAAGCGGCGGTTACTGATGACCTATCCGGAGCCGGGAGGCAATCGCCTGCGACCGGAGCTATTGCGGGTAGTTGTGTATACAGTAGCACATTTGTTCGATTTTGTAAAGACATCGATTCCGCCCGCACTTGCACTTAGCCCAGGAGGATCGCGTAGAAGATGACGATGATGCCGACCCCGATCCAGCCGATGATGATCGCGGCGAGGGCAACGCCGGCACCGCTCTCGCCGGTACGCCGAATCTGCGAGCGAGCGACGTGGCCGAGGACGATCCCCACCACCGAGCCGATGATGGAGACGACCAGAGCGAGGACAGCTAGCTTGTTCATGCTGCCCGTGCTGGCGACGGCGTTCACGTTCGAGATCGGCGGGTAGGAACCGGCCGGAGGACGTTCGCCGTTGTGCGCCAGGGCATAGGCATCTTCCCACTCCTGGATCTCGGCGGCGCGCTGGTCGTGGTTTGGCATAGCTATCAGTTCCCTGTCGCCGTGTTCGGCCACTCGATGGCGAGCTCTTTGGTGAGTTCCTGGTTCTGGTGGATCGCGATGACAGACCCCAGCAGAGAGACGAAGCCCTCGGTACGCGTTGGGATCATTGCCGTCGCCGCAGCGGCGGCGCTGACGAGCGGGTCTTGTGCGCCCGTGGTCTCGTCGAAGAGGTCGAGTCCGTCGACACCGCTTATCCACACCACGCCGTCGGTTGCGCCGAGCAGGCTGGGGTTGTCGAGGGCGGCGAAGTTGTCGGCGCTGATCGAGAACGTGACGTTGCCCGAGGCGTCCGAGACGTGCAGCCCGCTCTGGGAGCCGCCGTCGAACGTGCCGACCGCGACGAAGCGTTCCGCCACCGCGTCGTAGAACACCGAAGACTCGTAGCCGGGCACCTGGAGGACAACGGTGCCCGTGCTGGTGTCGATGACGACGTTGAGGAAGTCGTTCTGGTAGTCGCCGGTGGATGCGAGGACATAGCCGTTGCCGATGGGCTTCTCGAAGTTCCAGAACGTGAACCCTGCGCCAGAGAGCGTCCAGACCGGCTGGCCCGTTGCGGCGTCGATACCGGCGAGGTCGCCGTCGATCTTCCCGTTTGCGCCTTCCCAGTGGCCGATGGCGGTGGTGAGGATGCCGTCTCGGGCGTAGTACACCTCGGAGTCGGCTTCGCGTTGCCAGGCTATCGAGCCGTCCTTGTTGACGCCGATCAGGATGCGGTTGTAGTCGGCGTCGGTGTAGGCGAAGGCGACGATGTCGCCGACGAGCCACACGTTGACGAGGGACTTCCCATCGAACTGGTCAACGACCGGCGCCGCTTCGCTGATGGCGTCGCCGTTCCCGTTGAACTGCTTGACCATGATGACCGCGTTGTGCGGCTGGGCTCCTGCGGCGGGGATCTCGTCGATGTACGCGATGGCGAACCCTGGGTCGGCATCGGTGTTGACCTGCGCGCCGTATACGGCGTCGCTGATCGAGCCGGTCGCGCTCGAGGCGCTGACGGTCGCTGTCGTGTCGACCGCGACCTCTCCGGGTGCGGCGGCGACCATCCGGAACTCGCGCGTTGTTTCCGCCTGCTTGTTGTCGCCGGCGGCGTAGATGACGGAGTGCGGCCCGATGGCGTACTCGTCCCAATCGGCGATCAGGCCGCCAGCGGTGGAGACAGCGATGGTCGCCAAGTAGTCCTCGGGCTCCGGCTCTTCCGCAACATTCGTCTCGCCGCTGGTTGCGACGTCGACCGTGTAGTCGCCGTCGCAGTTCTCGCGGACGTAGGTGTCGACGCGGGACATCGAGCCGCTGTTGAGCAGCGCCGTGGTGATGGAGGCCATCCAGTCGCCGGCCCCGGCGTTGTCCTCCTGCTTCTGCCAGGCCTCGCTGACCGCTTCGACATCGGTCTGGATGTCGCTGGGCGCAACCTCCGCGAGTTCCTTCCACATGAGCTTCAGGTCACCTACCGCGCTGATCGCGGTGAGCAGGCCGTCGATGCCAGCGCCCTGCGCCGCCTCCATTTGGCCGAGGTAGGCCTGCTTGTGCTCCTCCATCGTGGAGCAGAAGGCCTCGACGCTGCGGGTTGATCCGCTACAGGCGGTGAGGCAGGCTGCGGCCGCGCTGACGAGTGCCACCGCCGCGATTGCGCGCCCGATCTGCCGAGCCATGCCCGTTCCTCCCCAGCTCGCCCACGACCAACGGCGGCGGTTGCCGCGTCGTCTCGCCCAGAGGTGGCGAGCCTTCGGGACTTTACCAATTCCTATTGGTTCTCACCAACTCTTATTGGTCACAGCCTGGGGTGATGGTGATCGGACCCGAGACGCGCGAGGAGTGGGCGACGTTCTCTCGGGAGCTCGGCCACCGCCTCCGTCGCGCCCGGGCCGACTCGGGCCTCACACAGGAGCAGCTCGTGGAGCTGGCCGGGATCTCGCTCTACGCATACCAGCAGTACGAGCGGGGTGCGGCGACGAAGGGCGGGACGCCGACGAATCCACGGTTGGCGACCATCCTCGCGATCTGCCAGGTGCTCGACATCGGGATCGATGCGTTGCTGCCCGAGGTGCCGAAGCTGACGACGCGGTAGGGCGGGACTCGTCGGCGCCTGGCTCACGCCATGCGGTGGAGCAGCCCGTCGAGTTCGGCGTGGAGGCGCTTCGCGCTCTCGTGGGAGAACTCGAGTTGTTGGGTCTCCGTGGCGATGGCGATCCAGGTGTCGCGCTCGCCTACGTAGCGGACGGCGACGACGCAGAACTCGGTTGCGGCCGGGAACCGGGTCGGGTGGTGACCGTCGTGGTCGCGGTGTTGCATCACGGCGGGGTGCCAGTGCTGCGGGGACTGGTGCTGGCGGTCGGTCGGGTACTGCTGGCCGTCGTGGTCGCCGCCGCACCACGCGGGGCAGGGCTCGGTCAGCCAGTCGGGGCGCTCGGTCGGCATGGGGTCTTCTCCTCTCGCCCCGCCGCCTTGTGCGCCGGGGCCAGGAGAACAGACAGCCCGAACCCGGCGCGGAAGGCCAGCAAGATCGCTGAAGGAGAACGAGGGCGGCGCTGCCGGCTGTTGGTCGCAATTGAAGAAGGCCCCCGCCTCTACCGCGTTGTGCGGGAGGCGGGGGCCTGGGAGTGGGCTTGTCAGCCCTCGATGGGGCCGAGGCGGGGTGAACGCTAGGCGTTCTGCGCGACGAGGTCGTCGATCGGCTGGATGCGCGAGGCGCTGGCGAGGCGGGTCTCGTGCTCGAGGCGGCGGTTGAACCCGACGTTGCGCTGGGCCGCGCGCTGCGCGATGCCGACCGAGATGTACCCGGCGGGCATCATCGACTCGGCGAAGGCCATCGGGATGGCCTGGTCGATGAGGACGAGGCGGCCGTAGCTGGCCATCAGGTGTCCGCGCCGCATCTCCAGCATGGAGAGGGGCAGGTGCCACCACTGCCGGTTCTGGATCTGGGACTGCGTGCGCCGCAGCTTCTTGATGATGCGCAGCTGTGCCTTGCTGGGGTTGCCGGCGAGGGCGTTGGCGATCGAGTCGAGCATGGTGCTGTCCGTTCTGCGAGGAGGAATGCCGTGCCCGATTGGGCGACCTCTCCTTGCAGGAGCGAGAGGGCGGCGCATTCGACCCCGACCGCGTGAGTCAGGATCGGTGCGCCACCCTCGCGTGGACCGTCCGTAGTTGTGACACATCTGCCCCGCTACGTCAAGAGCGCGACGGCTGCCAAGCAGGCCGTCGACAGGGGTCGAGACGCCCGTTGTGAAATACGCAACGAAGAACCGGGTGAGCGCCCTATTTGGGGGGCGTGCGTCGCCACGCGACTCGCCGGAGAGGCTCGAAGAACCGTTCTGTGGTATGTCTATTAGGAGAGGCCATATACAGGATGCATCTGGGCCTTGTCTGGGGGCTTCCCAGATTGAGCCTGGAGGTGTATGGCGTGGCTGCGCGAGTCGTCGATGTGCGTTGCCCGGGGTGCGGCAGCGCCTGGAGCACCAACCAGCAGTTCTGCCAGTACTGCGGCCGTCAAGTTCTCATCAGCTCGATGTCCGACCTGATCAGCCTGGAAGCACGCGACCTCAAGAAGCACGTCCGCACCTACGAGGACGCGCTGGACGAGGGCGCTGACGATCCGAGCGTGCATGCGGCGCTCGGCATGTGCCTGCTCAAGCTCGGGCTGCGGGACAAGGCGCTGTCGCACTTCGAGGATGCCCTGCTTGATGACATCGAGAACTCGGAACCCTACTTCTACGCCGCTGTCGCGTCGCTGGGCGGCAAGAAGCCGTTCCTGGTGCCGCTCGCCGGCATCCGCCGCGCGGAGGAGTACCTCACGGCGGCGCTGCGGCTGGAGGAGCGCGGGATCTACGCCTACCTCTACGGCTACATCCGCTTCGACTACTACGAGCGCAAGTCGCTGAACGTCGAGCCGTCGTACCAGCACTACCTCGAGCAGGCGGTACGTCGCGGCGTGACCGATCTGGACATCCAGACGCTGTTCGAGCTGCTGGAGATCGACCCTTCGTCCGCTTCCATTCCGACCAGCGTTTCCGCCTGACCCCGCACTATCCACCCGAGAGAGGTTCCTCCGCCATGGCCATCAACTACGAACGCAACAAGAAGTACTTCAAGCAGTCCAGCCCCAAGGCCGGCATCATCCTGATCATCATCGGCATCATCCTGACGCTGATCCTGTCGCAGACGGCGGCCATCTTCATCGGCCTCCTGGCAGTCGCCGGCGGTATCGCGCTGCTGTACTTCACCTTCGCCGGCAAGCCGACCGACGCCGACATCGACTCGGATGCGGCCAGCGCCATCGCGGACGTGAAGAAGCGCGCCCTGGGCAAGCTGGGGCTGGACGAAGACGAGGTCAAGCTCATCGACCCGGTCATCGTCCACGGGTACTACTACAAGAACATCGCCTCCGGTGTGCAGGTCAAGCAGGGCAAGGACCGCGTCTTCCGCTCCTCCAACTACGAGGGCATCGTGCTGTTCTTCAGCGAGCACCAGCTGCACGCCTACAAGTTCCAGTTCTCCCTCATCACCCCGCAGGAGTCCCGCGAGCAGACCGACGAGTACTTCTACAAGGACATCGTGTCGGTCTCGACGCAGTCCGAGACCTTCCAGGTGAGGGACATCAAGAACATCCAGCAGCAGGTGAACTTCGAGGAGTTCAAGCTCACCACCACGGGTGGCACCTCGATCACCTCGTCGATTCGCGACGAGGGCTCGGTCAGCCGCGTCATCTCCGGCGCGCGCACCCTGATCCGCGAGAAGAAGATCGCGTCCTGACCCCGAGTTCCCCGCGTGCCGGGGCCGGTAGGCAATCGCCACCGGCTCCGGCGCACCAATTCCGCTGCCCGGGCGTGACGTGAGGAGTGTGCCGTATGTCTGCAAGCGACGCGCTCCTGACGTTCACGCCGCTCGCGCAGGGTGAAGTAGCCGCTGCCACGGTGGTCGAGGTCGTCCGCATCCCGCACGTCTCTGTGCTGGGCGACGACCCGGCTGCCGAGCTGGTGCAGCAGTCGAAGCGGGACTTCGTCAGCCTGCTGTTCGAGGCGTACCAGTCGTACCGGGGCCAGTACGAGGACGGCCCCGACCGGACGCGCGAGTGCGCCCTGGAGCTGCTCTGGCAGGCGCACGCCGTCGACGGGCAGCCGCACGCCGCCGACCTCAAGCTGTTCATCGTCATCCGCGCCCTCGGTGGAAGCCGGGACGACGCCGCGTCGGCCGTCTCCGAGTTGCGCGCCGTCGTGATCAGCGCGCTCACGCTCGGCGGCTTCGACTACGCCGACCGGCCCGCCACCGTGCTCGGCACTGTGGCGGCGGAGCGGTCGGTGGCGCTGGTGAAGGAGGAGTGGATCGAGAGCCTCGGCAACCAGATTCTGCCGAGCGCGTTCGCCTTCCACCGCATCCCGGCAGGCAGTCGTGACCTCTCGCGTATCGCCAGCGCGCTGACCGAGGTGCCCGGTGCGTCCCTGTCGATCCAGCTGATCCCGGCGACGCTGGAGCCTGGCGAGCGGGCGGCGATCGAGCAGCTGACCCTGGCGCTGACGACTCTCGCCAATGGAGTGACGGATCAGTCGATAGGAACGGTGAGCTTCACCGCGGCGAAGCGGCTCTCGGAGATGTACTCGTATCTGGACGGGCACAAGGACTCGCCGTTGTTCTTGTTCAACGTCGTCGTGTCCGGGCCGAAGGTCGCGGTGCCGGTGATAGCCAACCGGGTGCTCGGCCACCTCTCCGCCGACGCCGAGGACGGCGCGCTGGCGGCACGCTTCATCGACGCGACACCGCTGATGCCCCGAGGCGGCGCATCCTTCGCGGCCGCGCCGTGGCAGCTGAACGAGACGCTGCTCGACGAGACCCGTGACCCGTCGCTGTGGGCAGCCGGTCGCAACCCGGGGGAGGCGTTCTACCGGCTGCCGTTCCTGCTGACCGCATTCGAGGCATCGGAGCTGTTCCGGCTCCCGATCGGCAGCGACACGGTCGGCGCCGGCCTTACGGTGAACACCACGACCCGGCACTCCCGCAACTACTCCGCCGGGGTGATCGGCAGCACCAGCATCGAAGCCGGACGCCTCGCCGGGGCCGCCGAGGTCTCGATCGGCTTCGGGCACACCGACCTGACCAAGCACGCGTTCGTCAGCGGCACGCCCGGGTCGGGCAAGACGACGTTCACAGTCGGGCTGCTCGACCGGCTCTGGCACGACCACGGCATCCCGTATCTGGTGATCGAACCGGCCAAGAACGAGTACCGGGCGCTGATCGAGACGACCCCGGACCTGCAGGTCTTCACCCCGGGCAAGGATCACATCTCGCCGCTCGTCATGAACCCCTTCCTGCCACCCAAGGGTGTGCGGGTGCAGAGCTACAAGTCGACCCTCAAGACGGCATTCGCCGCCGCGGTCACGATGACGAGCCCACTGGACAAGATCTTCGAGGACGCTCTCTCCGCCACCTACTCGCGGTTCGGCTGGTTCGACGCCGATACCGCCGAGGACGGCCGCGAGGTGTTCTCCATCCGCGACTTCCTGTCGGTGTTCCAGGAGACTTTCGCGCGCATCGGCTACACCGGCGACGCGGCGAATATCGGGCGGGCGGGCCAGGTGCGCCTGTCGAGCCTGGTCGGGTTGTTCGACACCTACCCGTCGATCCCGGTCGAGGATCTGCTGTCGAGGCCGACCGTGATAGAGCTGGCGGGGATCGAGAACAGTGACGACAAGACCCTCTACATCGCGCTCATCCTGCTGCAGATCCTTGCCTACGTGAACGCCAACGTCGCCGGCGACGGGACGCTCAAGCACGTCCTGCTGCTCGAGGAAGCCCACGTCCTCCTCGACGCCGACGACGCTAGCGGGCCGGGCGAGGCCGACCCAGCGGCGATTGCGAAGAAGCTGCTGAAGCGGATGCTGGCCGAGATCCGCTCTTACGGCGTCGGCATCGTGGTGGCCGATCAGTCGCCGCGCAAGGTCGGCTCGGATGTCGTCGCGCTGACGAACATCAAGCTCGGGTTCCGGCTGGTCGAAGCCGCGGACAAGGAGATCCTGGCCGAGAGCACCAACATGAGCGAGGCGCAGCGCGAGCGCCTGGCCCGCCTCCGTCCCGGCGAGGCGCTGTTGTTCTACGACCGCCTCGAAGACCCCGAAGAGATCAGCACCGCCGACTGGCGCTCCCGGCGCGGCATCCCGACCTTCGTCCCCGACGACGAGATCGCCCGCAAGGTCACCTACTGGCGGCGACACCCCGAACTGCTCGTGCCGTACCCCGAGAGTGCCTATGTCGGCGGCTGGGATTCCTCCGTCGCTGGTGCGGGCAAGGAGATCGCCCGGCGCCTCTTCGCCGCGCATGTCCCGGCCGGGGATGTCGGCGTGAAGAAGTTCGGCAGCATCTACCGGCAGCTCGATGCGCTCATCGCGGCGGAGCTGCCCACGTCGATCCCGAACACACCGGCCCTGCGGCGGGCGGTCAAGGTGAACTTCCTGCGGCTGGTCAAGTACGAGTCGCCGATCCCGCTCTCTGACGCCACCATCCGCAAGACCCTCGAAGCCGAGAGGAGTCGGACAGCATGAGCGACTACGGCACCGACACCGCGGACGCACCCGCCGAGCCCGTCGACACCAGTGCAGACGTCAGCGCACCCGAGGCCACAGACTATGCGGACGAGCCGATTGATTTAGCCGATGTCCCTGCTGGGCCGGAGACGCCTGAGGCCCCGGAAGCTCCGCCTGCCGAAGACCTCACCGAGCCCGACGCAGGCGACGACAGCGACCCCGTGGAAGCGCCGGTCGATGCCGAGGAGCCCGTCGACCTGGGCGAAGCCCCGGAAACGGCCGACGTCGCCCCGGAAGAGCCCCAGGGCTGGCAGGAAGGCGAGGTCGTGGATTTGGGCCACGACGCGGCCCCTGACAGCCCCCAGGAGGCCGAAGTCGCCGAAGCGGATAACCTTGCCGAGGCGGACCTGGGTGAGCCCGACGCTGCCGAGAGCCCGGAGCCCGAAGCGCCTATGGACAGTGCCGGGGAGGATCTGACGACACCCATCGACGATGAACCGGACGCAAGCGAGGCACCCGCCGGCGATCTGGCGGAAAATCCGACTGACGCCGACGAACTGACCGCTGCCGATGGCGTCGAGGAGAGCCGCGAGACTGAGCCGGAGCCGACCGTTGACGAGCTGACCGACGCCGCTCGTGATGAAGCACGCCCCGCGGAGGAACTGCGTGCTGAGTACGACGCCGACGTGGCCGATGCGCTGGGGAACGACACGCCCTCCGATGCTGAGCCGGTCGAGACGCAGGACGCTCCCCAAGCAGAGACCACCGAGGCGCCGGAAGTGAGCGATCAGGCGGACACTGCGGGCGACCTCGGAAACTCGCCGGAGAATGAGGCGCTGACCTCGGCGCTGGCGGACAAGGGGCTGTCGCTGGAGCCGGTCGAACGGTTCGACTACAGCGACAACCCGATCCTCGGCTACCGCGAGTCTGCCCCGCCCGAGGACGTCGCCTACGCCGTCAACGCCTGGAACGATCAGGTCGCACCCGGCATCGGGGCTGGTGCCACCCGTGAGGACTTCGCCGCCTATGACCGGGAGCACGGACTCGAAGGGCACCAGCAGCTGGCCGGTGTCTACGACTACATGCTCGGGGACGATGCGATCAAGAGCGGCGGCGAACGCGAGGACGGTTCGCTCGACGTCACGGGCGGCAGGCACCGTCTCGAACAAGCACGCCTGAACGGCGTCCAGTACCTGCCCGTGAGGAAGTAGCCGACCCGGCACCCGAGCCGACGAAAGCGAGCACGCATGAAGATCTACGACGTCATCAAGAACGAGACCGGCCTGGTGAACGATGGCCTCGGCACCAAGGCGGTGCTGGCGTGGAAGTTCACTGGAGAGGACTTCAACGACAACACGCAGCTGATCGTCTCCGAGTCGGAGGAGGCGATCTTCATCCGGGACGGCATCGCCGTGGCGACCTTCGGCGGCGGCCGCTACACGCTCAACAGCAACAACCACCCCTTCATCGGCAAGCTCCGCAACCTGCTCTCCGGCGGCATCAGCGCGTTCAGCTCCCGGGTCTACTTCGTCAACATCGACCACAAGCTGGAACTGCTCTGGGGCACCGACAGCCCAATCCAGCTGCGCGACCCCGTCTGGGGGCTGCAGACCAGCGTGCAGGCGCGCGGCTCGTACTCGATCCAGGTCGCGGACTCCAAGAAATTCCTCATCAAGCTGCTCGGCACCAACGTCCAGGTGTTCGACGAGCAGGCCCTCGCCGGTTACTTCCGCAGCGCGTTCTCGCAGCACATCCGCGGCCAGATCGCCCGCTACATCCGCGACTCCGGTCAGGAGATCCTGGAGATCACCTCGGATATCGAGCTGCTGGCGGAGCAACTGCACCCGAGGCTCGCGCCGCTGCTGGACGAGTACGGCGTGAAGCTCGTCAACTTCTACATCGCCGCGATCGACATCCCCACCGACGACCCGAACCGCCAGGTGCTGGAGAACTCCATCGCCCAGAAGCAGGCCAAGCTCCAGGGCGCGCAGGGCGACAAGGCCGTCATGGGCATGCTCGGGGAAGACTGGGCCCGTCAGCAGTCGGCCACCATCCTCACCGAGCTCGCCAAGAACCCCGGCGCGGGCGGTGTCGCCTCCGCAGGCGCTGCCGCGGGCGTCGGCCTGGCGGCGGGCAGCGTCTTCGGGGAGATGGCCACGCAGATGTTCACGCGCCCCGTCCAGCCCGCAGGCGACCCGATGGCCGGCAACGTCGGCCGCAACCGCACCTCACGCTTCTCACCCGCAGAACCCGCCGCACCGGCCGCGACGGAGACGTGTCCGGGCTGCGGGGCGAGTGTGGCAGCGGGAGCGAAGTTCTGCCCGGAGTGCGGCAACCGTCTCGCGCCTCAGCAGGTGCCGTGCTCGGGCTGCGGAACCGCCATCGCCAGCACGGCCAAGTTCTGCCCCGAATGCGGAACACCGAACAACCAGGGAGCATCCTCATGATCCGCACGATCCTGCGCGCCGTCCTGTGGCTCGTCCCCGTCGCCGTCTACATCGCGATCTTCCTCATCCTTGAGGTGGAGCAGAACGCGACGTTCTGGACGTCCGTACTTGTGCTGGCGTTCGCCTACGTCATGCTCGCCGTCAGCTTCGTCGCGGTGCCCCGTAGCCGGATCGCCGCGATTCTCGCCATGCCGCTCGTCCTGGTGGCCAGCATCTACTTCACGGCGGAGCTGATCGCGGCGACCATCTTCATCTACGTGTCGGACATCCCGTACCCGTGGGTGATCATCACGCAACTGATCCTGGCCGCTCTCTTCCTCGTCGTGTTCCTCACCACGATGTCCTCGAACGAGGCCATCGCTACGCAGATCGAGACGCAGCACGCCGACGTGCTGGTGATCAAGAGTGCTGTCACCCGCATCACCGCTCTCGGACGGGTCGCCCACGACGCCCGCCTGGCGAAGTCGCTGGAAGGACTGGCTGAGGAGTTCCGCTACAGCCCGACGATGCGCTCCAACCAGGTGCGCGAGGTCGACGCCCAGATCGCCGTCCAGCTCGAGCGATTGGAAAGCCTCGTTCACATCCAGGCATCCCAGGAAGAGACGGTCGGTCAGATCGCGGCGATCTCCGGCGCGCTTGCCTCACGCAACGAGGCGATCAAGCTCCGCCAGTAGGAGGAGGTGGATACGGCAGACCAGCACGCAGATCAGGCCACGGCTGCGGCACCAGCTCGTCGAGTGTGACGCCGAGCACCTGAGCGATGGCCATGACATTGCGCAGGCTCGGGTTGGCCGGTGTCTCCGGCATCGACTCGCCCTTCTCGAACTTCTGGAAGGTGTAGCGCGTGAGGCCGGCAGCATAGGCGACCTGCTCCTGGGTGAGCCCACGATCGATCCGGTGCCGCTGAATGCTGGCACCGATCTCGCGCGCGTACTGGTGCCAGGGGCCATCGGGTCGTCGCTTCGCCATCACCCCAGGCTGAGCAGATGGCCTCCTGCAACGAGCCTCCTGTATATGGCAATAGCTCCGCGCTGCCAGGCGTTCGCGTGCCGCCACGATCGGCGCGCCAACGAAAATGCCCAGGAGTCGCTCCGGCCGAGAACTCGTGGTTCTCAAGGCGGGAGCGGACTCCCGGGCGGTGTGCGCAGCTGATGCTCAGCCGCTGGATGGTGAGACGGCGCGGACGCGGGTCTCGTGGAGGGCAGGGTCGCGCTCGAGCAGGTACATCGCCCAGAACGCAGCGGCGGTGTACGTTGCGTGCAGATCCGGATGGGTCTGCCAGCCGCGCGAGGCGGTGCGCCGGTAGCCGACTTCGTATGGCCCTCCGTGCAGAAGTTCCTGCACGAGCGATGCCGGAACGTCTCCGATTGCAAGCGTGCTGCCGACGTCCCCGACGAGGAGAACGTCGCCGTGCAGCGCCGGGAGCCGTCTGGTTTCCGCGCTCCAGAGCCAGCGCAGCGATGAGGCGCGCAGGTTCATCTGAAGGCCGTTTCGTCGGTCGTCGGCGTCGAGCCACATCGTGACTCCTCGGCTCTCGATGTCGACCGGGATCACCAGGTCAGCGAGCTGCTGGATGTCCGCGAACCCTGCGACCTGCCGCGTTTCGAGCGGCTGCTCGATCTGCGCCGGGATGAGAACAGCCGTGACGGTCTTGCCGTTCACGACGGCTCACCCGCAGCGAGGCCGCGTTCGACGCCGTCCTGCTCGGTGAGCGGGAGGATGCGCACGTCGGCGGCCTGCGTCCAGCGCTCCAGGAGCGTCATGGCCCACACGGCGGCTTCGAAGTAGTCCGGATACGAGGCCCGGTTGCCGTACCACGTCGGATCGCCGTGCGTCAGCACCTCGACGCGGTGACCGTAGGGGCTGAGCAGGCTGGCCGCGAGCGGCTCCGCGACGTCGGTCTCGTCGCCGCGCTGGTCGGACGAGCCGACCAGGATCGCGTCGCCCACGAGCATCGCCTTGTGGCGGGCGGCAGGCACCCAGAACCACCAGAGGAACGTCGCCCTCGGGTTGAACAGCAGCTTGCGGAGCAGCCCTTCCTCATTAACGAAGAGCGTTGCGCCGGCCTCGGGGAGGTCTACGGCTTCGATGTAGCCGCCGACCGCCGCCTGGTAGTCCTCGAGCCCCGCGAGATCGCGGCGTTCCAGCGGCGCCTCCTGATCGGCGGGAATGTAGATGCCTTTCGGCATGGTGCACCTCCTTGATGTGAGCGGCCGGCGATCCGGGATGGATCACCTTGGAAGCCGCAGGGCAGCAACGAGAGAGAGCGGTGGGAAGCCGTCCCGGAGGAGACCTCGATCAGTCTCGACTCCAGGGACGGCTTCCCTCGGGTGGTGGTTCAGCTCGCCTTGCGGCGCGGGGTGCGCGCCTGCTTGACGGGCGTCTCGGTCGCCTCGGCGTTGTCGCCGGGCTCCGTGTTGGCGTCCTCGATGGGCGGGGCGTCCTGCTCGGAAGCGGACTCCTCCGGCTCGCTCGACTCCGCGAACCCGACGTCGGGCTCCGAGTCCGGCTCGTGCTCGGCTTCCTCGGAAGCCTGCACGTCGAACTCGTCGTCCAGCTCCGGCTGAGTGCCGTCGACACCGAGAACGGCGGCGATAGCCTGACGGCGGTGCTGGGCGTCGCGCTCGGCAGAACGGCGCTTCTGCTCGACCTCACGGTCGATCTCGGCCCGGACACGATCAGCACGCTCCTTGAGCGAAGGATCGGTCTTCGCCTTCTCGACCCAGTGCTCCAGCGCCAGACGAGTCTCCTCGGTGACGCTGCGGTTGTTGAGCTGGGCGAGCACGTCGAGCTGAGCGCGGACGCTGTCACGCATCCGCACCGACAACGGACGAATCTCGTCATATGCCGGTCGGCCCGAGTCCGGGACGTAGCCGTCCCCGTCTCCGGTGAGGGACATCTGGCTCATCTGAGCCACCTCCTTGATGTGAGCGGCCCGCGATCCTGGTGGATCACGTTGAAGCCGCAGTGCACCAACGAGGAGATTTCGGGCGGATGTCTCCGCCCCTATTCATGAGAACGTGACGCGCAATCCACTCGCGTCGTCCAGGCCGCATCCGGCGCGGACTTCCCTTGTTATACAGAACGGTTTCGGAGGATCAACCGTCATATCGAACCGTTGTAAAAACCACGGCGATTCTGACCGCCTACGCGCGTGACGCGGCATGCGTGCGGCGCTCCACTCCGGCGTCATCGAGTGTCCGGGCGACCACGCGCTCGGTCGCGCCGAGCGGTGTGGAGATCCGCCGCACCGACAGCATGGAAGCGCTGGAAACTGTTGGGGTCCGCCGTCTCGATCTCCCACCACACGATGCCCGCCATGACTCCATGCCTATGACTCTGGCTCGCAGGCGATACCGGCGACCAGACGAACTTCTGTCATGTCGAAGCCGCTCTTTGTATCGACTTGCGCGGCCCTCGAACAGTGCTGACCGCTTCGGTAGCCTTGGGGCGACGGAGAACAGGACCACGTGGGCCGAGTTGGATGCGAGGAGACACACGGACCATGGGAAGAAGACGGAACAACGCCGAACTTGTCGACGAGCTGATCGATCGGCGGTGGGATACCACGATGAGCGATGAGGAGTACACCGAGAAGTACGACTCGTTGAGTTCTAGCGACATGTCGAAGGTGTCCGCGGCGATCTACAACATGGAGGACGAGCTCATGGAAGATGACGACGAGGACTAGGCCGTGTTGCTAAATGCTGTTGTGGGGCGGGTGGGCGATCCTTGAGGTGTGTCGCGAG
>NZ_JAUF01000073.1:0-13166 GCF_000585455.1 Microbacterium sp. MRS-1 | reverse complement strand
GTTCATACGCAGCCGGGCTCTGCCTCTCCGCAGCCTTGCAATGGATTTAGCAACACGGCCTAGAACGCCGCGTCCATTTACTAGGACGTCCATGTAAAATGATCGCTGTGCCCTACCGGGCGCACTTCCGGCTGTCGATCTGTTTCACAAGGACGTGACGCGATGAGCATGACTGTGTCCCCTTCCCTCTCCGCCGATGAGCGGGGAGCCATCCTCGAAGCCGTCCGCGACTTCGCCCGGACGCGGCTGGAGCCGCACGCGCTGGAATGGGATCGCGACAAGCACTTTCCGCGGGATGTGCTCGCCGACGCCGGAGAACTCGGCCTCGGAGGGCTGTACGTGCGTGAGGACGTCGGCGGCACCGCGCTGACGCGTGAGGACGCCGCACTCGTCTTCGAGCAGCTGTCGATGGGCGATCCCACGATCGCCGCGTACATCAGCATCCACAACATGGTCGCCTGGATGATCGACAGCTACGGCACTCCGGCGCAGCGCGAGCAGTGGCTGCCGCGTCTGATCACGCTTCGCGACCTCGGCGCCTACTGCCTCACGGAGCCCGGCGCGGGCTCGGATGCCGCGGCCATCACGACCAGCGCGATCGCCGACGGCGACGGCTATGTGCTCACCGGGGTCAAGCAGTTCATCTCCGGCGCGGGTGAGGCATCGGTCTCTGTCGTCATGGCCCGCACCGGCGAGCCCGGCGCGCGGGGCATCAGCGCCTTCCTGGTGCCGGCGGATGCCGCGGGCCTGAGCTTCGGGCCCAACGAGCGCAAGATGGGGTGGAACGCGCAGCCCACCCGTCAGGTGATCCTCGACGAGGTGCGGGTGCCGGCATCCGCTCTGCTGGGCGGCGTGGGCGAGGGGTTCCGCATCGCGATGAGCGGGCTCAACGGGGGGCGGGTCAACATTGCGGCCTGCTCCGTCGGCGGTGCCCAGTGGGCGCTCGATCGTGCCGTGCGCTACGTGCACGAGCGGTTCACGTTCGGCGAGGCCCTCGCCGAACGGCAGAGCGTCGTGTTCGCCCTCGCCGACATGACCACGCAGCTGCAGGCGGCCCGGGCGATGGTGCGCGACGCGGCTCGCGCGATCGACGTCCGTGCCGACGACGTCGCCGTGCAGTGCGCCATGGCCAAGCGCTTCGCCACCGACGCCGGCTTCGAGGTGGCCAACCGGGCGCTGCAGCTGCACGGCGGCTACGGGTATCTGCAGGAGTACGGGATCGAGAAGGTGGTGCGCGATCTTCGTGTGCATCAGATCCTGGAGGGCACGAACGAGATCATGCGAGTCATCATCGGTCGCGACGTTCTGGGAGCATGAGCACATGAGCGACTACTCCACGATCCTCCTCTCCACCCGCGGCCGCGTCGGTTGGATCACCCTGAACCGCCCCGAGGCGCTCAACGCGCTGAACTCGACCCTGGTCGAAGAACTCGCCGCCGCGGCGGCCGCGTTCGATGCCGACGAGGAGATCGGCTGCATCGTCGTCACCGGCTCGGAGCGCGCCTTCGCCGCCGGCGCCGACATCAAGCAGATGGAGGA
Organism: Microbacterium sp. MRS-1; assembly: GCF_000585455.1. Lineage (NCBI taxonomy): Bacteria > Bacillati > Actinomycetota > Actinomycetes > Micrococcales > Microbacteriaceae > Microbacterium > Microbacterium sp. MRS-1. Next base: position 11,627 of record NZ_JAUF01000073.1, on the reverse strand, counting down.
CCGCTCTGCCGTCGAGATGTCGCTGCGCAACCCCTTCGTGGGCCTCGAGGCCTTCTCGCGCGTACGCACGCCCGTCATCGCGGCCGTCGCGGGGTACGCGCTCGGAGGCGGCTGCGAGCTGGCGATGGCGTGCGACATCATCCTGGCTGCCGACACCGCCCGTTTCGGTCAGCCCGAGATCACTCTCGGCGTCATCCCCGGCCTCGGCGGCACGCAGCGTCTGCCGCGTGCGATCGGCTACTACAAGGCGGCAGAGCTCGTGCTCACCGGACGGATGATGGATGCCGCCGAAGCCGAGCGGGCCGGCCTGGTCTCCCGCGTCGTGCCCGCCGCCGACCTGCTCGCCGAGGCAGAGGCGATGGCCGAGCAGATCGCCGCGAAATCGCTTCCCGTCCTGTACGCCGCCAAGGAGTCGCTGCGCGCCTCGCTGGAAACCGGCGCCGCCGAGGGGCTGCGCTTCGAGAAGCAGGTCTTCACATCACTGTTCGCGCTGGACGACCAGAAGGAGGGCATGGCCGCCTTCCGGGAGAAGCGTGCGCCGCGATTCACGAATCGCTGACGACATCGCCCGCCGACCGGCGCAGTCGGGCGACGATCGCGACGAGGTCTTCCACGTCGTCGGCTGTCAGGCCGGGCGCGGCGAACACGGCGTCGTTGAGTGCCGCGGTGGCCTGAGCCGCGAGGTCGCGCCCCGCCCTCGTCAGGGCGACCAGCGTCGCCCGACGATCGCCGGGGTGCGGCTCGCGCGCGACGAGCCCGGCCGCTTCGAGGCGGTCGACGGTGTTCGTCACGCTCGTCGGGTGCACTTGCAAGCGGCTCGCCGCCGACGACAGCGGCATCCGTCCGTCACGGGTGAAACTCAGCAGCGTCAGCAGTTCGTAGCGGGCGAACGTGAGCGAGAACGGCTTCAGGGCCTCGTCGACGCGCGCGAGCAGAATCTGTTGCGCCCGCATGATGCTCGTCACCGCCGTCATCCCTGCCGCGGCGTCGACCCAGCCGTGCGACACCCACTGGCGGCGGGCCTCTGCGATCGGATCGCGTGGCGACGACGGCGTGCGGCTCACGGGCATCTCCTCGAACGGCTCGGCGCCCGGAGTGCCGTGCGCGCTGGTCTCACGCTAGCGCGGACCTCGATCCGTCCCCACGGATGATCCTGAGTCTCAACGGATGCGATACTGAGTCGCACCTTCTAGAATGAATGCGTCGCAAGGAGAACCGATGAAGATCGTGGTGCTGGTCAAAGAAGTCCCCGACACCTACGGCGACCGCAAGCTCGACCTCGAGACCGGTCTCGCCGAGCGCTCGGCCTCTGAGCGCGTGCTCGATGAGATCGGGGAGCGCGCACTGGAGGTGGCTCTGTCGTATGCCGACGCCCACCCCGGCACGGAGGTCGCTGTCGTCTCGATGGCATCGGAGGAGGCTGCGGCCACCATCCGCAAGGGGCTCGCGATGGGCGCGGCATCCGCTCTGCAGGTCGTCGACCCGGCGCTGGCCGGCGCAGATCTGGGCGTGACCGCGGCCGTGCTCGCCGCTGCGGTGCGGCGAGCCGGGTTCGACCTGGTCATCACCGGCAATCTCTCCACCGACGGCACCGGCGGCGTCCTTCCGGCGATGATCGCCGAGCACCTGCAGGTGCCGCAGGCGACCGCGCTGTCGTCGGTCACGATCGGCGAGGGGGAGATCACCGGCACGCGCGCCACCGACTTCGGCACCGCGCAGGTCAGTGCGACGCTGCCGGCCGTCATCTCGATCACCGAAGCCCTCCCGGATGCCCGGTTCCCGAACTTCAAGGGCATCATGGCGGCGAAAAAAAAGCCGTTCGAGACCGTGTCGCTGGCCGACCTCGGCGTCGACGTAAACCCGTCCGCGGCCGCGCAGTCGATCATGACGGCGGTCGCCGAGAAGCCTCCGCGCGGTGCGGGAATCAAGATCGTCGATGAGGGCGACGCGGGCGACAAGCTCGCCGCCTTCCTCGTCGAGAACCGACTGGCCTGAGAACGGTGCTGGGAACGATGACGATGGAGAACGTGATGGTGGATGTCGCCTCGGACGCGATTCTCGTCCTGCTGGATGTCACCCCGGCCGGTGAGCTGGCCGGTTCGGCCGCCGGACTGCTCGGCGCCGCCGCCGGCATCGGCACGCCGGTCGCGCTGGTCGTCGCCGGTGACGAGGCGCATGCCGCACTCGCCGAGGCGGCGGGTGCGCTGGGGGCTGCGGTCGTGCTCACCGCGGGGCTGGGCGGTGCGGACGGATCGCTGACGGTTCCTCTGGTCGATGCCGTGGACGCGGCATCCGCGCTCGTGAAGCCCGACGCCGTGCTCGTTTCGAACTCCATCGAGGGCCGCGACATCGCCGGACGGTACGCGGCACGCTCGCGCGCGGCCCTGGCCGTGGATGCGGTCGGCGTCTCCCGCGACGACGAGGGCGTGCTCGCGCAGCATTCCGTCTACGGCGGGGCGTACAACGTCACGAGCGCGGCCACCTTCGGTCCTCTCGTGGTCACGGTGCGCCAGGGGGCGGTCGAAGCCCGTGCCGCGGCCGTCGCCGAGCCGCGGGTGGTGCCGCTGGAGGTCGCCGCCTCGGGCGCGCCGGCGGCGCGCATCACCGGATTCGAAGCCGAGGTCGCGGCGTCGTCGCGGCCGGAGCTGCGCGGCGCGGCGAAGGTCGTCTCCGGAGGGCGCGGACTCGGCTCGGCCGAGAAGTTCGCGCTCGTCGAACAGCTCGCCGATGCCCTCGGCGCCGCTGTGGGCGCCTCGCGGGCCGCCGTGGATGCCGGGTACATCCCTTACTCGCACCAGGTCGGTCAGACCGGGGTATCGGTATCGCCCCAGCTCTACGTGGCTCTCGGCATCTCGGGGGCCATCCAGCACAAGGCCGGCATGCAGACCGCGAAGACGATCGTCGCGATCAATAAAGACGGCGACGCCCCCATCTTCGACATCGCCGACTTCGGCATCGTGGGGGACGTGTTCACGGTCGTCCCGCAGCTGATCGCCGCCCTCGACGCCAGGAAGGCCTGATGGCGACCGGCGGATCGTCCATGCGCCGCGGCTTGCCGCGCGTCGCCGGTGGAGAACCGTGGCCGCCGGCCGCGAGCGCGCCCGCCGAGGCCGTCGTGGAGGCGACCCCTGTCGTGGAGAGCACTGTCGCCGAGGCAGACATGGCGCCGTCCGCCGTCGCACCGACGCACTCGGGGGAACAGGCGACCGCGGTGGCCGCCTCCGCACTTTCCCGCGGCAGCGAGACCGTCGTACGCCGGGGCTTGCCGCGCGTCGCCGGAGGCGAGCCGTGGCCGACCGGCGTCGTCGCTGCTGCCGCTGACGCCGAGGCGGCGTACGCGGAGGCGGCCGCGGTCGCCGCTCCGACGCCCCGACCCGCCGCGGCCGACGGCGCCCCATCGGTGCGACGCGGGCTGCCCCGCGTCGCAGGCGGCGACGCCTGGCCACCCGCCGGCACCGAGGTGGCTGCATCGACCGCGGTCGCCGTGGCCGCCGTCGATGCCGCGGCGCCCGGTGAGGAGAATGCCTCCGCGGAGGTCGCCCACGCCGCCGACAGCCCTCTCGTTCCCGCCGTCGCCGAGGGTCCGCGTGCGCCGCTGACCGTACCGCGGACCGCGTGGGCCGGTCGCGCCGCGTCGCGTCGGCCGCAGCCGAAGCCCGAGCCGCAGCGGATCGGGCCTTTCACGAAGACGCAGTGGGCGGGCGCCGTCGTGGTCGGCGGAATCGGCCTGCTGTTCGCGGCGGGCATGGCCGTTCTCGCGGTGCGATTCCTGCTGAGCCTGGACGGCATGCGCGACTTCCTCGCGACCTACCCCGGGGAGTACCACCTGCCTGCCGGTGCGCCCGTCGGCATCCCCGCGTGGCTCGGCTGGCAGCACTTCTTCAACGTCTTCCTGATGGTGCTGATCATCCGCTCGGGGCTCACGATCCGCCGCGAGAAGCGGCCGAGCGTCTTCTGGGCGCCGAAGAACAACCCCAAGGGCAAGACGAGCCTGACGATCTGGTTCCATCAGGCGCTCGACATCCTGTGGCTCATCAACGGCGCCGTCTTCATCGTGCTGCTGTTCGTCACCGGCCAGTGGATGCGGATCGTCCCCACGAGCTGGGAAGTCGTCCCCAACGCGCTCAGTGCCGCGCTGCAGTACGTCTCGCTGGACTGGCCGACCGAGAACGGCTGGGTCAACTACAACGCGCTGCAGCAGCTCGCCTACTTCTCGACGGTCTTCATCGCCGCCCCGCTCGCCGTGATCACCGGCTTCCGGATGAGCGGGATGTGGCCGAAGAAGAACCTGAAGCTCAGCGCCGCCTACCCGATCGAGTGGGCGCGCAAGGTGCACTTCCCGGTGATGCTGTTCTTCGTCGTGTTCATCGTCATCCACGTCGTTCTCGTGCTCGCGACCGGGGCGCTGCGCAACCTCAACCACATGTACGCCGCGCAGGGCTCGGTCGACCCGACGGCCTCTGCGGACAACTGGACCGGCTTCTGGCTGTTCGTGGTCTCGCTCGTGGTCATCGCCGCCGCGTGGGTCGCCGCCCGCCCGCTCGTGCTCGCCCCGATCGCCCGCCTGTTCGGCACGGTCAGCGGGCGCTGACGCGCGCGATCAGCGTCCCGACAGTGGCCGCCGCTCAGCCGAGCATCTCCGCAGAATGCGACGAACTCCGCATCCGATCGGCGATCTGGATGCGGAGTTCGTCAGAATCTGCGGAGTTCGTCAGCGCGGTGGGGCCGGCGGAACCCGCGACGCGGCAGGCGCGATCAGCGCACGAAGCGGACCTCGGTGAGCGTCTCGCCGAGGAACGGCTCGGTGTGCGTGGCGCCGTCGAGCGTGAAGCCGTTGCGCGCGTAGAAGCGGTGAGCCCGCGGGTTGTCCGCGGCGACCCAGAGGTAGAGCTCCTCGTCGGCGTCGACCGTCGCGTCGAACAGCTGCTGCCCGATGCCGGTGCCGTGGAACTGGTCGAGCAGGTAGATGAAGTAGAGCTCACGCGTGCGCGGAGCGTCGCGGTCGCGCGCCGGGCCCGAGCCGGCGAAACCGACGATCTCGCCGCCGACGAGGGCGGCGAACATCTTGAACTCGGGGCCCTGCTGGGCCCAGTGCGTCCACAGCTCGGCGAGGCGCTTGGGTGAGACGTTCTCGAGAGCAGCCTTGCTGATGAGGTGGTCGTAGGTCTCGTGCCAGCACGTGGCGTGGACACGTCCGAGGGCCTCGGCATCCACGTCACGAACGGGACGGACGACGGTGTCGGTCTGCGCGGTGATGTCGGTGGGGGCTTCCATGGCCAGACTCTACGGCGGCCCTTCCGATTCACGAAATCGATGGATGCCGCGCTCCACCCTCGTCGTGGCGACACCACGAGGACTGTGGGAACCCCACAAGAGATGCCGGGAGCCCATCGGGGAATCCGCTAGCATCGCGCTTCGTGAACGTATGGTGGCGGACCCTCCTGACGATCTGGCGCGCGAAGGTGCTGCTGCATCGGCGCGGCCCGTTGCCGCCGCGCACCGTGGGGCGCATCAGGCTGCGGACGCTCCCGACCGACATCGACCTCCTCGGTCACATGAACAACGGCCGCTACGCCTCGCTGTTCGACCTCGGCCGCTTCGACCTGCTGATTCGCACCGGCATCTGGGATGCGATGAACGCGCAGGGCTGGTACGCGGTGGTCGCCAGTGAGACGGTGACCTTCCGCAAGTCGCTGCAGCTCTGGCAGCGCTTCACGGTCGAATCGCGCCTCTACGCCCACGATGACAAGGCCGTCTACCAGATGCACCGCGCGGTGGTGGACGGCGAGGTCTACGCCGAGATGATCGTCCGCGCGCGCTTCCTGCGCCGCACCGGCGGCGTGGTGAACACCGACGAGCTCTTCGAGGCGCTCGAGCGGCCGGATGATCTCCCACCGCTGCCGCAGTGGGTGGCCGACTGGGCTCGCGACAGCGCGCTGCCCTCGACGAAGGCCCCCGCGCCGAGCGAGTGGGACTGATCCCGTAGGGATGCCGGCGTCAGACCCGACGCGCGACGAACGCGTCGGCGAGAGCGTCGCGGACGCTGCGGATGCCGGGACGGCTGCGGCTGGATCGGCGAGCCGCCGTGAAGATCTCACGCGCCGGGTCGCCCGGAAGCGCGCTGAGGTGCACCGGGGGCGCACCGCCGGCCCACAGCAGATCGGGCAGCAGTCCGACGGCGTGACCGGCGGCGATCAGCTCGGCATGCCCGCTGAGGTCGGCGAGCTCGAAGCGGACGTCCGGCTCGAACCCGGCGGCGCGGCACTGCTGCATCGCCCACTCGCGCGCTGCCGTGCCGCGCGGCTCCATCACCCAGGCGTGTTCGGCCAGGTCGGCCAGCGGCCCGATGGCGCGCGCCGTCGCCAGCCGGATCGGATCGACGCCGAGCAGGTCCCGATCGAGCGCCGATCGGTGCGGGCGAGTGAGCCCCGGGTACTGCTCGGCGATCGCGAGGTCGAAGCCGCGCGCTCCGAGCTCGAACAACCCCTCTTCGGGCGGCAGCTCGGAGATCTCCACGCGCAGGCCCGGCGTCCGCTCGGCGAGCAGGGTCAGGGCTGCGGGCACGAGAGCGCGGGCGGCCGTCTGCAGCACGGCGAGACGCACCGGCGCGATCCCGAGGCGGGTGTCTTCGAGTTCGCCGCGGATCTCCTCGTCGGCATCGAGGGCGCGCGCCGCGTAGGCGGCCAGCGTCTCGCCGTGCGCGGTCAGCCGCACGCGGCGTCCATCCGGAGCGAGCAGCGCCACTCCCGCCTCGCGCTCCAACTGCGACAACTGCTGCGAGATCGTGGACGGGCTGTACGCCAAGGCCTGTGCGACGGCGGCGATCGTGCCGCGCTGGGCGAGTTCGTGCAGCAGTCGGAGGCGTCTCAACTCGAACACGCGCGCTCCTTCCGTCACCCGTCGCCGTCGTCTCGGCTGCGTCGTGGTCGCGCCGGAGAAAACATCGCCGTCATCGAACGATATCCGTCAAAGATCATCGCTTTTGCCAAATCATATGCGTGCCTCACGCTGGACGCATGGACACAGTGCACTCTGGAGACGTGACCGACGACACCACCACGCCTCCTTCGGCATCCGCGCTCGCCGACAGCGCCATCTCGCTGGCGCGACGCTGGGTGGACGAGTCTGCGGCTGCCGACGTCGATCCCGCCGCCGAACGGCTGGCGGGCGTGCTCAAGGATCCGCACGGCCTGCCGTTCACGATCGGCTTCGTCGACGGTGTCATGCGTCCCGAGTCGTTGAGCGCCGCCGCGGCGAACCTGCAGCGCGTGGCGCCTCTGGTTCCGCAGTTCTTGCCCTGGTACCTGCGGGCGGCGGTGCGCACCGCGGGTGCCGTCGGGCCGATTCTTCCAGCGCCGACGGTGCCGATCGCGCGCAAAGCGCTGCGCGAGATGGTCGGGCACCTCATCGTCGATGCCCGGCCCGACAAGCTGGGCCCCGCCCTGACGGCCATCCGGGAATCCGGTGCGCGCCTCAATCTGAACCTCCTGGGCGAAGCCGTGCTGGGCGAAGCCGAAGCGCTGCGCCGCCTGGAGGGCATCCACGATCTCATCCGTCGCGACGACGTCGACTACGTCTCGGTGAAGGTGTCGGCCATCGCGAGCCACATCTCGATGTGGGCCTTCGACCAGGTCGTCGACCGGGTGGTCGACCGCCTGCTCCCGCTGTACCTGACGGCCGCCTCCTCGGCGGGGCCCGAGTCCGCTCAGACGTTCATCAATCTGGACATGGAGGAGTACCGCGACCTCGACCTGACGATCGCGGTGTTCACCCGACTGCTGGAGGATCCGCGGCTGCGTGACCTGGAGGCGGGCATCGTCCTGCAGGCCTACCTTCCCGATGCGTTGCCGGCCCTGCGGCAGCTCACCGCCTGGGCTCAGCAGCGGGTCGACGGCGGGGGCGCTCGTATCAAGGTGCGACTCGTCAAGGGCGCGAACCTCGCGATGGAACGGGTGGATGCCGTCATGCACGGCTGGCCGCTGGCCACCCATGCGAGCAAGCTCGACGCCGACGCCAGCTACCTGCGGTGCCTCGACGAGGCGCTGCGGCCGGAGAACTCCCGGGCGGTGCGCCTCGGCGTCGCCGGCCACAACCTCTTCGACATCGCGTACGCGTGGCTGCTGGCGGGGGAGCGCGGCGTCCGGGGCGACGTCGAGTTCGAGATGCTCCTCGGAATGGCACAGGGACAGGTGGCGGCGGTCTCGCGCGAGGTCGGCCACGTGCTCCTGTACGTGCCGGTCGTGCGGCCCGACGAGTTCGATGTGGCCATCAGCTACCTCGTGCGCCGATTGGAGGAGAACGCGTCGAGCGACAACTTCCTCTCGGCCGCTTTCGACCTGGCCGATGATCCGGCGATGTTCGCGCGGGAGCGCGACCGTTTCCTCGCCTCGCTGGACCGGGCCGCCGACCCCACCCTTCCCATCGGTCCTCAGCGGACGCAGGCGCGGCGGGACGACGCGGCGAGCCGCGGAGCGTCCCCCGCCCTCACCCGCCCGGAGCCCGTAGCCGAAACCACGGAGGGAGCCGCCGACGGCGATCTGACGCAAGTGGTTCTCGGCATCGCCGACGGTCGGGGTGACGGCGGGTCGTTCGTCGACACCGCGGTCTTCGACCTCCGTGAATCCGTCCGCGCCGAGGGTGCGCCGGGGTTCGCGAACGCGCCCGACACCGATCCTGCGCTTCCGGCCAACCGCGCCTGGGCCGACGCGATTCTGGCGCGGATCGCCGGGTCGAGCGCCGGAGAGTCGACCATCGCCGCTGCGCGCATCGACGATTCGGCGTCGCTCGAAGAGACGGTCGCGCGCGTTCGGGCCGCCGGGACACGGTGGGGCGCCGTGCCCGCGGACGATCGAGCGAAGGTTCTGCGGGCGGTCGCGCGTGCGCTCGAGGCTCGGCGCGGCGAGCTCATCGAGGTGGCCGCGAGCGAGACCGGCAAGGTGTTCGCCGAAGCCGATGTCGAAGTCAGCGAAGCCGTCGACTTCGCCAACTACTACGCCGCGACGGCGCGCGAGCTCGATCGGGTGAGCGGCGCGGTCTTCGTGCCTGCGGCGCTCACGGTGGTCGCGCCGCCCTGGAACTTCCCCGTCGCGATCCCCGCCGGCGGAGTGCTCGCTGCGCTTGCGGCGGGCTCGGGTGTCGTGTTCAAGCCGGCTCCTCAGGCGCGCCGCTGCGCGGCCGTGGTCGCCGAGGCCGTCTGGGCGGCGTTGGACCTCGAGGGCGTCGACCGCGACATCCTCGCGCTGGTCGACGTCGACGAGGAGGAGCACGGGCAGCGGCTGATCGCGCACCCCGACGTGGATCGTGTGATTCTCACCGGCTCGTGGGAGACCGCGCAGCTGTTCCGCTCGTGGCGGCGCGACCTGCCGCTGCTCGCCGAGACGAGCGGCAAGAACGCCATGATCGTCATGCCCTCCGCCGACCTGGATCTCGCGGCATCCGATCTGGTGAAGAGCGCCTTCGGTCACGCCGGGCAGAAGTGCTCCGCCGCCTCGCTCGCGATCCTGGTGGGACCGGTGGCGCGCTCCGAGCGGTTCGCGCGCCAGCTCGTCGATGCCGTCCGCTCACTGCGCGTGGGAGCGCCCTCCGACCCGTCGAGCGAGGTCGGGCCGGTGATCGAGACGCCGCGCGGCAAGCTCGAGTGGGCCCTCACGACCCTCGAGGAGGGTGAGAGCTGGCTGGTCGCTCCCGAACTCATCGAGGGTTCGGCCGACGCCGATGCTGCTCTGGCCGGGCGCCTGTGGCGGCCCGGCATCCGCGTGGGGGTGCGGCCGGGGTCGCGCACGCATCTGGAGGAGTTCTTCGGCCCGATGCTCGGCATCATGCACGCCTCCTCGCTGTCGGAGGCGGTCGAGATGCAGAACGCCGTCGCGTACGGCCTGACGGCGGGGCTGTACACCCAGGACCCCGCCGACCTCGAACTGTGGCTCGATCAGGTCGAGGCGGGCAACCTCTACGTCAACCGCGGCATCACCGGGGCGATCGTGCAGCGCCAGCCCTTCGGCGGCTGGAAGCGCTCGTCGGTCGGCGCCGGCACGAAGGCCGGCGGCCCGAACTATCTGATCGGACTCGGCTCGTGGCGGCCCTCGGCGGGTGGCGCGCCGTCATCGACGCTGCACCTGCGTGGGCTGGATGCGCGCATCACGACGCTCATCGAGTCCGCCCAGCCCTCGCTGGACTACGAGGCCTTCGAGTGGCTGCGTCGCGGCGCGCTGTCCGATGCCGTCGCCTGGGATCGGGAGTTCGGCCGCGTCAAGGACGTGTCACGGCTCGGTGTGGAGCGGAATCTCTTCCGGTATCGGCCCGTCGAGGTGGCGGTGCGCGCGACGAAGGATGCCGCGTGGCAGGCCCTGCTGCGCGTCGTGGTGGCGGGCGTTCGCGCGGGTGGCGGGATGACGATCAGTGCACCGGTGGGGCTTCCGGCCGGCGTGCGTCGCGCGCTCGGTGATCTCGACATCGCGGTGTTCGTCGAGACCGACGAGCAGTGGATCGAGCGCCTGCAGGCGGCACGCGAAGACGGTGACGCACCGCGCGTGCGGCTGGTCGGGCCGGCGGCATCCGTCGCCCGCATCCAGGACGCCCTCGTCAGTGCGACCGACGGTGACGTCGACATCGCCGTCTACGCCGGAGAGGTCACCACCGCCGGGCGCATCGAACTTATGCCGTTCCTGCGCGAGCAGGCCGTGTCGATCACTGCGCACCGCTTCGGCAACCCCGACGACTGGAGCGCGGAGGTCATCTGATGCAGCCGGCGTTCGTCGAGGTCCGTGAGCTCTCGGCATCCGACGTCGATCGGACGCCTGGGCTACGTCGCAACGGGTGAGACGTCCACGGTCACCTATGACTATGTGGATGCCGAGGGCCGGGCGCGCACGGCCACCGAGACCGACGAGCGCCTCGTGAAGGTGTGGAACGCAACCGTCGCCGACTCGCCAGCGAGAGAAACAACTTATCTTTCTGGCGATGGAAGGTCGCGCGAGCGAGCATGATTCTGGCGCATCTGGGGAGCGCCAGACGGGGATCGGCTCACGCGCGGTTGCGCGTCCGATCGGACCGTCTTGTGACACGCCGGGGGGAGTGTCGCTCTGGGGCCGGGGGATTCACTCGACCCCAGAGCTCCCGCCCGATTCGCAGTCGCGCTCGTCCGTCTCGACCGGAACCATCAATCCATACACCAGTGCGCGCACTCCGAGACCGAGAAGGGTCCACACGCCTTCGGGGAACTCGTCCGATGCGCTCGCCGCGACGATCGGGTGGGGGGTGCCCTCGATCGCCCGCAACGCGAACCCCTCCGACATCGCGGCCAGCAGTTCGGTGAAGCCTTCGATGGTGAGCGGAGAGCGCAGACGCATCCCGTACGCCTCCATGAGGTAGACGTAGAACTGCGCGAACGCCGCGATGGATCCCTGATGGCGCTCCCGGGTCGCCTCCTGCAGCTCGGGCCAGGTCTCGGCCGTCGCCCGCAGCGCCAGGGTCACGAGGAACTGCTGCGCGTCCAGATCGTGGGTCGGATCGTCGGTGCCGAGTGTGATGCTCTGCACATGCGCGGCAGCCGCGGTGCGGATCACCTCGTCACCGTCGGCACCCGCCGCGACGAGATCCTCGATCGCGGCGCGCGGATACTCGGCGGG
>NZ_JAUF01000072.1:0-10267 GCF_000585455.1 Microbacterium sp. MRS-1 | reverse complement strand
TGTCGCGTCACCGTTCAAGACTCACCCACCGAGGAGCGGAACCTCTTGATCAACACGCCCTAGGACGTCAGCGATCTCGCCGTCGGTGCTCGCGCTTAGCCTGGAGCCGTGGGAAGACAGAACGGTGACGGTGCAACGGGGCGGCAGCGACGGTGTCCCTTTTGCGGTGCGTCCGGCGTCAAGTTCAGTAAGGAGCACTGGCTGCCTGCCGATTGGGGCGAGTACTTCCCGCGGCTCCCGAACCTGATCTCAGCGCGGCACGACTATGACGGCGAGAGCACGAGTCGGGTCGAGAATCTCAGCCAGTTCGACAAGCAGTTCGATGGCATCTGTCGTGACTGCAACAGTGGGTGGCTACGGGAGATTGACGTTGCTGCGAAACAGGTAGCGATCGATCTCGCCCTCCGGCGACGCGCCTACGTGTCGGCTCCCGAGGTGTTGCCATTGGCGACGTCGCTGTACCGGGCAGCGCTGATCGGGATGTGGGGTCAGCGGGACGCCTACGGGCTGCCATCGACACGCTTCTCTGAACTGTACGAGCTTCGACGGCCTCCTCGAGACGCCCATATTCTTATCGGGCACAACGACGAGGGTTTCCTCTACGCCGGCGGGAACTACAGCGCGCTCACGGTCGACGGATTCCGGGAGACTGCGGTTCGCAGCTTCGCTTTTGGCGGTCTCGGCCATCTCTTCGTCGTCGTTATCGTCAGCGAGCCCGAGCTGGGAGCTGTTGTGAACCACGCGGTGCGCGAGGTGAAGCGGGCGGCCGGCGGCACATTGGTGGCGCTCTGGCCGAACAAGCGGCGACGGGTAGACCTGCCCCAACACCCCATCTCACGTGAGACCGCAGCCCGCGTGACTGAGCTCGGCGTGGTACTGGGGTTGCGTGATCAGCCCGTTGAACGGACCCCGATCCCCGAGCGGGTCCGCGCGAAGTATCCGACGCGCGACGCCATCAATCGCAGCGTTCGGATGCCGACCAAGCAGATCGACTGGTGAGGATCGTCGGAACCGGCGATGCGCGCCGGCATCGATGGGCGCGGTTTCTCGGCGCCGGGAGCCTGGCAGCGCGGGAAACTCGTGCCGGAATGGCGAAAGTTGGGGCAACGTCGGAGGTATCGACCACACTGATATGGATACAGCGGAGTGCGACATGTGGGAGGGGGCATCCATGTCTGAGGTGGTGTCGAGCACGGCCGACGAGATGTTGGAGCATCTTCACGCGCGCCTTGACACCCATTTCAGAGGGATGCGGGATGAGCGCGCGCTTCTAGAAGTCGCTGCGCCCGTTTTCGCCCTCGAACATGAGCTCTCTGCCGAAGACCTTGATCTGCTGATCGCGACGGTGCGGACAGCGGTGTCCGAAGGTCTCGGCTCTCGCCATCGTCGGTGGTGGTTGCCGTTCGTCGTCTACGCCGCTGAGGCCGGCTACGACTATGTCGGGGATGAGTACTGGCGAAGCTTCGAGCGGCGCACGCCCGGCTGGCGCTCTGAGCACCGCGCCTTGATCAAGTCGTGGTTTACGAAGTTCGCGGCGGCATATGGCGGGGCCGTGCCGACTGGCGCCTTCGCTGCGACGTTCACGATCATCGCCTGGCCGATCACGCACGGCGTGCTGCCGACTTACCTGCAGCGACAACTGGCCCAATTGCTATACGAGTTCAGCGCTGCCCTCACCTCGGACCTGCTCGACAACCCACCCGCCCTCGGCCTGAGACTGGCGCAACGAGCGGGGTCGTACACCGAGCGGTTCCGCATCTTCTGCGAGAACACCACCCTTGTCGGGCAGGTCGCCACCGCGCTGTTGTCGGGGCACGATTCACCCAGCCCCTACCTTCTCAACTCCACGCTCGAGCGGATCGTGACTGATCTGTCCAAAGAGCAGCAGGCGCATCACTGGCTGCGAACGGCCCAGCAGTCCGCGCACCGGGCGCGTGGTTTTCGCCCGACCGCGACTCAGGGGCAGACAGCATCGGCGCCGCACACGCAGCCACGCGCGACCGATCCGCGGTTGTATCTGCGTCTGGGGGACCAGTGGAACGCCCATGCGGAGCTCCCCGACTTGACGCCGCTGGGGGCGGGGCTGCCCGACGTGTTCCGGCAGTTGCGGGTGTCGCGGGGTTTCGTCAATGGTGCCGACCGGCACGTGCCGCCGAGCGGACTGCTTTACCCCGGCCAATCGGTCAAGTTCGCGACGTGGCCGCGTACCGATCAAGCCTTCCTGCGGCTGGACCGGGCGCAGGCGGAGACCAACCGGATCCTGGCAGACCAGTGCGTCATCACCCCGGGGCCGTGGTGGCTATTTCGCCGTCAAGGCGCGGGCCTGGCGACCGAAGTGAAGGGCAAGTTGGTTCGCCCTGGGCACCGCTACCTGCTGATCGGGGCGAGTTCGCTGACCCCGCCGACGGTGCCGTGGATCGCCGAGGTGGGAATCAACGTTGAGGGGGTGCGGGGCTACGAGCTCACGGTCCCCGAGCAGGTCAGCGAGAAGGATGCCGCCGCGCTGACCGCGGGCGGCATCGCTGTGCTCACTCACGTCGCCATCCGCCCGGTCGGCATCGTCGCCAGCGCATGGGATGGTGAGGGCGAAGCCGAATGGGTTGCGGGGGAACCGGCAATCCTCGGGATCCGATCCGAACTGGCCCCGCAACGGTGCCGGCTGACGATCGGCGGGGACGTGTACTTCCTTGATTGGCCAGCCGGGCAGGCCGAACAGCTGTTCTCCCTGCAGGGCCTGAGCGTCGGCACCCACGTCGCGAGTGTCAGTCTGCTGGGAGACGATGACCGCCCGATGACCGTCGGCTCCCTCGTGATCACGATTCGAGACCCACAGATCCGCCCTGAGGGCGCCTCTGTCGGCGAGGGGATCCGTCTGCTCTCCACCCCCGCCCGCCCGACCCTCAGCGAACTGTGGGACGAACGCGCCCAGCTCGTGATCGATGGGCCCGCCGGTGCCGAGGCGGACATCGAGGTGAGCCTGCGTGGGGAGCACGGGCAGTCGATCGCAGACCTGAGACGGTCCATCGACCTGCCCGTCGATGAGGAAGCGTGGACCACGCTCGCCAAAGCGATCCGTAAGGATCACCGTTTCAGCGACGCTTACGATGACGCAGAGTCTTGCGTGATCACCGTCGCTCGCGCCGGTGTCGGTTTCGCAACCCTGACCTGTGAGCGCGGCTTCCAACCGCTGCGGTGGCGTTTCGCGCGCAGCCACGAGGGACACGTCCACGCTCGCCTGGTGGACCGCACCGACGGCGACGCCACGACGGTCGAGTTCTACGATGTGCAGTCGCCGACCGTCGCCGTGCCGCGCCCGGTCGGCGCCGACATCAGTGCCCCGCCGCGCGGGGGACTTGTCGTCGCCCGCGCCGGTGACGCGTCGGCGTCTCTCATCCTCCCCACCCAACCGAACGCGCTCCTCCAGCAACCCGCCCTGCGCCCCGCGGTGCCGACCGCTGGCCGCACCTTGACCGACGTCCGCCAACTGGTCGACGCACACGCGCGGTGGCTGAACGCGGAACTGCCGGCGGACGCGTTCGTCGTGTATCAGCAGCAGGTGATCGGTGACGCCATCGCCTGCGCGATCGGGACCATCATCGGAGGGAGTCACTGGGTCGCCATCGAACGCAAGGTTGCTCGCGCGCAGGACGTCGCGGACCTGCTCGCCGAGATGCAGCAGGCCGTCGGGATCTCTACGTCCCACAAGGATCTCGCGACCGCCATCGCGTACAGCCTCTACAGGTGGCTGTCGGCCGGGAGTCTGCTGCGCGGGTTCGACACCGTCATCGCACCGCACCTCGCCAGCAGCGGGCTGGGCGATCACCCGGCGGTGTCCCGCTTCTTGCTGATGCTCGCCGGCCGCCCCGGGCATCTTCTCCAGTGGCCCAAAGACGAGATCACGTTCCTGCTCGAGCAGGTTATGCAGACTCCGCTGCTCTACCGCGCCGCACGGTTCGCGGTTCTCGGCACCCGGGCCCTCAACGACGCCGACGGCGTGGAACGGAGCTTCTGATGCAGATCAACCAGCTCACGGCCGAGACCGCCGCCGCCGCGGCGATACGAACTCTCGGCCTGGACCCCGACATCATCGACCTCACCTCGCTCGAGGCGCTGGCCGCCGCGCTGCGCCGGGCCGCGTCGTTCCTGTGCCCGGCGAGTCCTGGACGACTTGCCGATGCCGTGTACGGCGCCGTGCAGCCACTCGCCGGTGCCGGTGCGGTCACCCGGTCGGGCATCGGGGAGATCCTGGATGAACTGGTCGCTTCCGGGGACCTGCTGGAGCTTCGCCACGACAAAGGCCAGTCGGCGCGGCTGCTGTACTTGGCGCCGCCGTCGTTCATCGAACGACACCCAGGACGCTACCTGCTCACCGGCATTCGACCGTTCGGTGTGCCGTTGATCCTGGACGATCTCGCCCAGATGATCGACTATGAAGGCCCGACACGGTCGATCAGCCTCGATGCGGAGGACGGGCCGACGCAACTCCGCGACCGGGGGCTGCGTTGCGTTTCTAGAGAACGTTGGCTCGCCCGACCGGCCATCGAAACTGCGACCGCATTTCTCGATCAACTTCGGGTGCGCCTCGACACCGCCGCCCTCGCCGGCCACCTCGAGGACATTCAGATTCTCGACCCGGCATCCTCGGTCCGGTACTACGCGGGCCGTTGGCGGCCGCCGGCGGCCTCAGACACCGGAGACTTCATCGCCCGCCGGCCGCAGGCTTACGGCGCCGACTTGTGGTGTCTGGCTCGGTGCGAGCATGGCGTGCCGTCGCGTCTGCTGGAGTGGCCGGTCGACAATCCGGTCCTGCCCGGTCGCGACGAGGCATGGCGCTATCAGGCGGCCGTCGACGCTGCCCGTGGCGTGCCGCAACGATTCCGACGCCGCGCGGGCGACGTAGCCGGCGGTGACCTCGTCTTCGACTTCTTCTCGCCGCTGCCGGGTTTCGCGGAACGTTACCTGCAGTTCGTCGGGCTGTCGCTCGGGAAGACGACGGGTGCGCTGTTCTCGTTCCGTGTGCCCGCCGCCGCGGCTGACGGCGTCGGAACCTTTCTGAATGACATGCTGTGGATGACACAAGAGGAGGCACCACATGGCGTCTGACACTCCCACGATCGCCGAGACGATCGACGATATCCAGTCGGCCCTACGTGAGTACATCGAGGCCACCTACCACGTCGGTCACCCCACGATCATCGAGCAGCGCCGCCAATTGCTGCTGACTGAGGGGGTTCTGTTCAAAGCTCCCTTCATCGAGAGCACCCCGCGGTATCAGACGAACCGCACGTTCGCGGAGCTCGACGTCGACGACGCCGTCCACGACCTGTTCACCCCGCTCACTCAGAAGGTCGGCGCACTCGACCGATTGCTGCACGATCCGCCCTACACTCATCAGGCAGAAGCCATCGAGTGGGCGGCCCGCGACGGCAACAGCCTCGCCATCACGACCGGCACCGGCTCCGGGAAAACCGAGTCGTTCCTGCTGCCGATGCTCGCCAAGCTGGCCACCGAAGCCAAGCACCGGCCGGACTCGTTCGCTGGCCCCGCCGTGCGCGCGCTGATCCTCTACCCGATGAACGCGCTGGTCAACGACCAGTTGGGGCGTCTGCGGCTGCTGCTGGGCGACCCGCGGCTGACGACGCAGTTCCATGCCTGGGCGGGGCGCCCCGCCCGTTTTGCCCGCTACACCAGCCGAACCCTGTACCCGGGTGTGCGGACGGTGAAGAAGGACCAGAAGCGGCTCGGATCGATCGAGGACTTCTACCTGCTGCTGATCGACAAAGCTGCCGATCCGAAAGCGCCCGGGCATGCACAGGCGAAGAAGCTCAAGGAGAAGCTGGAGGCGCGGGGCAAGTGGCCCGCGAAACCCGACCTGAAGGCATGGTTCGGACCCAAGGGCTCGAAGTGGAAGGACGCGAAGAGCGGGCGGTTCGCGAGGGCCGTGATGGGACCGGATGACCCGGAACTCCTTACCCGCCACGAGGTCCTCGCCGCACCCCCGGACGTGCTCATCACCAACTACTCGATGCTCGAGTACATGCTGATGAGGCCGCTCGAGCGGCCTGTGTTCGACCACACCCGGCAGTGGCTGGCGGAAAACCCGGAGGAGAAGTTCCTACTGATCGTCGACGAGGCGCACCTGTACCGGGGAGCCGCGGGCGCCGAGGTCGCACTGCTGCTGCGCCGGTTGCGATCCCGGCTGGGGATCACACCGGATCGTGTCCAGGTGATCACAACGAGCGCGAGCTTCAGCACCCCCGAGTATGCTCGCGCGTTCGCCGCGCAACTGACCGGAAAGGACGAAGCCGACTTCCGGACGGTC
This sequence comes from Microbacterium sp. MRS-1, assembly GCF_000585455.1. NCBI lineage: Bacteria > Bacillati > Actinomycetota > Actinomycetes > Micrococcales > Microbacteriaceae > Microbacterium > Microbacterium sp. MRS-1. The sequence goes on along the minus strand of NZ_JAUF01000072.1, from coordinate 3,945 downwards.
ACCAGCAAACCGGCGTTGCGATCCGATGCCGCACAGGGCACCCAGGCTGCGGCGACGCTGCTCGCCGGCCTTCCGCTCACGGACTTCTACAACGCGGAGACGGAACCGGCACGCGCGGTCGCGGTCGCCGACCTGCTTGTCGACCGCGGTGTGGACGATCGGGACCGTCCCGTCGCGGCGTTGCTATACGACGCCCTGACCGGCTACGAGCCGATGAACCTGCTCATCAACGAGACGATGCAGAAAGCGCAACCGTTGCATGAGCTTGGCACCGCGGTGTTCCCCGGAGTTGCCACTGAGGTGGCGGACAAGGCGGTTACCGCCCTCGTCGCGCTGGGCAGCGCCGCACGCCGTACCCCCGAGGAAGCGGGCCTGCTGCCTTGCCGGGTGCATGCGTTCTTCCGAGGGCTTCCCGGACTGTGGGCATGTATCGATCCCGAGTGCGCAGCCGTCGACCGTGACGGTCTGCCGGCGGGCGTTGGACCGATCGGCAAGCTGTACCCGCAACCGCAGGCCACCTGCGACTGCGGGGCGCGGGTGTTCGAGTTCTACACTTGCCGTCACTGCGGTTCGGCCTACGCGCGCGGCTACACCGATGATCTGCAGCATCCGACGTTCTTGTGGCATGAGAGCGGCGGCGCGTTCCAGACCACCGCCGGCGCGGTCCCCGAGCTGTTTCCCCTCGACCTGTTGCTGGAAGAACCGCAGGCCGGGGAGGTTCAGGTCGCCGAGATTGACCTGGTGACTGGCCGGCTCGATCCGGACAAGCCGCCGGTCCGCGGCCGCGTCGTTTTTCTCCCGAAGCTGCGCAGCGGTGAGAAGGTGACCAGCGACGACGATGGTGATGACGGGGACGACCACGCCGAAGCGGACGGCGAATTCAAACCGTGCGGTGTTTGCGGACAGTTGGCGGGTTTCTTCGGCCGCTCCTCTGTGCAGGACCACCAGACCAAGGGTGACCAGCCGTTCCAGGCACTCGTAACCCGACAGATCGAGGTGCAGCCGCCCAGCGCCCCGTACTCCACGTTCGCGCCGCTGCGCGGCCGCAAGGTGTTGGCGTTCTCCGACTCGCGTCAGGTCGCTGCACGTCTGGCACCCAACCTGCAGGCGTATTCGATGCGAGACGTGATCCGGCCGCTGATCCTGAAGGGGTGGGAAGAACTGTCCGCCCAGCCGGGCATTGGCAAGCATCTGAGCCTGGAGCGTCTGTACTTGGCGGTGATGGTGGGAGCCAAGCAACTCGAGGTGCGGCTGCGTCCGGAACTACGGGAAGCAGAGTCCCTGCACGTTCTGAAAGCGGTGGGCAAGGCACTCGACAACGGGGCGTTGACGGGAAACGAGGAGGCGCGCGGGGAACTGCTGATGCTCACCTCCCCGCCCCCGCAGGCCCTGTTGCGCGCGATCTACCTGGCCCTGACCGACAAACACTACGGACTGGCGTCTCTGGGACTCGCGTCGATCCGGGAGAAGGCCAGCCTGCGGGACGATCTCCTCGCGGATCTGCCAGCCATCGATAGTGTCGCCACGACCGACGAGCAGCGCCTCGCCCTGGTCCGGCTGTGGCTCGCGCAGTGGGCGACGCCCACACGCGGCATCTGGTTCCCGACGATGACCTCGGAGTGGTGGCGGCAGAAGGGTGGCGTGAAGCCCCACACCGGCAGATTCCAGGCCGTCGACCGCTGGTTGGGAACGCCGGCGGCGAAGAAGAAGTTCAAGGATGAGTGGCTTCCGGTGCTGCTTCCCGCGTTCTGCGAGTTGGAGGGCGCGAAGTATCGGCTGCTCGCCGGCACGGTCGCGCTGGAGTCGGGCGGGTTGTGGGGATACTGCGAGCGGTGCCGGTTCACCCAGCGCCCCTTCCCGGGATCAACCCGTTGCGTCAACTGCAACCAGAACCAGGTGCGCACCCTCGACCCCACGACCGACGAGGTCTTCCAGGCGCGCAAGGGCTACTACCGACAGAGCGCCGAACGTGCCCTGCAGTCTCCCCACAGACCCATCCTCAGCATCATCGCCGCGGAGCACACCGCCCAGTTGAATGCGGCCCAATCCGACGCGGTCTTCTCACGTGCCGAGGAGTACGAACTGCTGTTCCAGGACATCGATGTCGGACTGCCCCGACCGGGGGAACAGGAACGCGCCGCGATCGACGTGCTCTCATGCACGACCACGATGGAGGTCGGCATCGACATCGGCAGCCTGTCGGGAGTCGCCCTGCGCAACATGCCGCCATCGCGTGCCAACTACCAACAACGGGCGGGACGTGCGGGGCGTCGAGGCAACGCGGTTGCCACGGTCGTCGCATTCGGCAGTGCCGACACGCACGACGACCACTACTTCCGTAACCCGCACCTGATGATCCGCGGTGACGTGGACGACCCGGTGCTGACGTTGGACAACGACGAGATCGCCCGTCGGCATGTCATCGCCTACCTGCTGCAGCGGTACAACCAGGACAGGTTGCCCGAGATCGACCCGGAGGATCAGCCGCAACTGTTCGAAGTGCTCGGCACCGTCCGCGGGTTCGTGGGCACCACGTCACCGTTGAACCGCACCGACTTCGAAGGGTGGCTGACCGAGCATGAGACCGTGCTGAGAGACGACATCGCGTCGTGGCTGCCGGCCGAGCTGACCGCAACGGACCGATCGCGTCTCCTCGACGGCCTGATCACAGCAACCCTCGACGCGATCGATGACGCGCTCGACCTGCAAGCCGATGGGAAGCTGCCCGAACCGGAAGATGGCGACGCCGCCCCACAAGAGGTCGTGGTCGAGGACGGCGATGCTGGCGAGGACGGCGCTGAGGTGCCCACCGAGCAGCGCAGCCAGTCGAATCTGCTCGATCGCCTCCTCTACAAGGGGGTGCTGCCGAGGTACGCGTTCCCGACCGATGTGGTGGCGTTCCACGTCTTCGACCGTGCCAAGTCGGAACGGTTCCACACCGAGTTCCGGTATGCGCCGAGCCAGGGCCTGCCGGTCGCGTTGACCCAGTACGCACCCGGCAAGGTGGTGTGGATCGACAACAAGGAATGGACCTCCGGCGCCATTTACGCGCCGATGCACAAAGAACGAGCTCAAGCGTGGCGCGACAAGATGCTCTACTTCGAATGCCAGGTGTGCCACTACGCCAAGCACGTGCCGGCAGACCAGGCCCAGCGCGGCGAGGAGCGTGATTGTGACGCGTGCGGCGCGCCCGGCAAGTTCGGTAAGGCGATGAACTGGATGCGACCGCCCGGGTTCGCCCACCGCGCTAATGACGATCCCGGCACCAGCCCGGACGACGCGCCGGCGAACAGTTACGCCACGCGCGCCAAACTTGTCGCTGAGGGCCCGGAGCGCGAAGAAGCCTGGGATCACGTCACACCCCGCCTCGAGCAGACCTACCGGCGGGACACACTGCTGGTCACCAACACCGGTCCGCGCGGCGAGGGATACACATACTGCACGAAATGCGGGCTGATCGAACCGACGCATGGTGCCACGGGCATCGTCGCCGGCCCCCACACCAAGCCGTTCCCCGACGAGCGCGAGCAAGAGTGTCAAGGAGCAGGTTCGACGAAGGGTCTCGTGCTGGGTACCGACTTCATCTCCGATGTACTGCTCGTGCGGTTGAGCGTCGAGAAGCCACTCACTCTGCGCCCGGAGTTGCTGTCCACACAGGTGGCGCTTCGGACCGTCGCGGAAGCGCTCACGATCGCCGCGACAGGTGAACTCGACGTGGACGCGAGCGAGTTGCAGGCCGAGTACCGCCCCGCGCTGACACCGGGCGGTAACCACGGGCAGGAGGCGGAGATCTACCTGTACGACACGCTCGCCGGCGGTGCCGGGTTCACACGGCGGGTGCACGGGTACGGGGAATCGATCTTCCGGAAGGCGCTGGACCGCCTAGGCCGTGTTGCTAAATCCATTGCAAGGCTGCGGAGAGGCAGAGCCCGGCTGCGTATGAAC
>NZ_JAUF01000071.1:0-6760 GCF_000585455.1 Microbacterium sp. MRS-1 | reverse complement strand
CCTCGACCCCTACCCGCCGAACCTCACCCGGCGAGCCTCACCCCCACCGAATGTCCGAAGAGCCAGATTGATCACCGATGCCAGGATGACGGCCCCGAACAGGTAGGCCAACAGCGTCTGCGCGACGATGATGCGCCGGATCTCATTCGCGGACACATTCGTGTCGGACACCTGGTAGGTCATCCCCAGGCCGACCGAGAAGTAGCCGAAGTCGGAGTACGTCGGCGCATCGTCCTGATTGAAGTCGATGCCACCCGCCATCCCCGCGGCGACGCGTCCGTAGTAGACGCGCGCATAGCGCAGCATGTAGTCGACCTGGATGAGCGCCCACGAGCTCACCACGGCCGCGATCGCCACCCCCGCGACGAGGAACGCGCGGGCGTGGCCGCTGCTCCCACTCCCGATCAGCACCGCGACCACGCCGCCGAGGCTCGCGACGCTGCCCGCGAGTGCGATCAGGCGCGCGACCGGCCGGCCCGGGTCGACGCTCGTCGTGTGCGAGCGCGTCTGCTCGGCATCCATCGGCCAGACCACGCTCAGCAGCCACACCACGTTGGTCGCGGCCACGACGGCCCATCCGGCGAGAAGACCGACGGAGAGCCCGGCACCGACCGACGCGACGACGGCGACCACGGCCCCGACGGAGAGGGAGAGGGGGCCGCGGACGGCCACCCGCGACGGATGACGACGAAAGCTCATGCCTCGATGCTCCCACCGCGACCGGGAATGCCGTGTCCGACCCTCCCGTTACAGTGGACAGTCGCCCCGCCCGCCGGGAACGCGTCCCGACGACACCCAGGAGCCCGATGACCTCTCCCGACACCGCCACCACGCCTGATGCGCCCACGCAGGTCGGAGCCAAGGAGAACCGCGTCATCTGGTTGCTGCTGGCCGCCGCGTTCGTGGCCATCCTGAACGAGACGACGATGGGCGTCGCGATCCCGCACCTGATCGGCGACCTCGGCATCACCGCGGTGGCCGCGCAGTGGCTGACCACCGCGTTCATGCTGACGATGGCGGTCGTGATCCCCACCACGGGTTTTCTGCTGCGGCGATTCACGACGCGGGCGATGTTCGCGACGGCGATGGGTCTGTTCTCCGCGGGCACGCTGATCGCGCTGATCGCCCCGGGCTTCGAAGTGCTCGTCGCGGCCCGTGTCGTCCAGGCGTCGGGAACGGCCATCATGATGCCCCTGCTCATGACGACGCTCATGACTGTCGTCCCGCCGCACCTGCGGGGGCGGATGATGGGCCGTGTCAGCGTGGTGATCTCGCTGGCCCCCGCCATCGGACCGACGATGGCGGGCATCGTGCTCGACAATCTGACGTGGCGGTGGATCTTCGCGATCGTCCTTCCGATCGCGCTGGTGGCCCTGGTCGTGGGGGTGCGCTGGATCCACAACCTGGGAGAGAGCACGCACACGCCGATCGACATCCTCTCCGTGCTCCTGTCCGCCGTCGGGTTCGGCGGGGTGGTCTTCGGGCTCAGCCAGATCGGTGGGCACGGGACGGATGTCGCCGCCGCGGAGGCGGCGACCACGACTCTCGTCGTCGCGCTGGGCATCGGACTCGTAGCCCTCGGACTGTTCGTCTGGCGTCAGGTGATGCTGCAGAAGCGGGATGAGGCGCTCCTCGATCTGCGCATCTTCCGCTCGAGCAACTTCTCCCTGTCGGTCGCGCACTTCGCGGTGATGTCGCTGGCGTTCTTCGGAACGCTGACTGCGCTCCCGCTGTATCTGCAGAACACTCTGGGGCTGTCGGCGAGCGCCTCCGGCCTCGTCGTGCTGCCGGGAGCGCTGGCGATGGGCCTACTCGGCCCGGTCATCGGACGCGTCTACGATCGCTGGGGCACCCGCGTGCTGCTGCTTCCCGGCACGATCATCGTGCTGACGATCCTGTGGAGCTTCACGATGCTCACCGAGTCGACCCCGGTGTGGATCCTCATCGGAACCCAGACGTTGCTGTCGATCGGGCTGGCGATGTCCTTCACGCCGTTGTTCACGGCCTCTTTGGGCTCGCTCGAGCCGCGGTTCTACTCGTACGGCAGCGCGATGGTCTCGACGATCCAGCAGGTCGCGGGGGCAGCCGGCATCGCCCTCCTGATCTCGGTGATGTCGTCAGTGGCTGCGGGTGCGGCTCGGAGCGGAGTGGCCGAGGCGCCCGCCGGAGCTGCAGGCGCACGGGCGGCGTTCCTGCTCGCGGCGATCATCGGCACGCCCCTGCTGATCAGCGCCGTCCTCATCCGCAAGCCGGATGATGCACCGGAGGGTGTCTCCGCGCACTGAGGAGACTCACGCCGACCGGCGCAGGCGCCGAGGGCGGAGGCCCGTCCGTCAGCCGATGCTGCAGGCCCCGCCACCGCAGCACGACGCGGACGCGTCGACGCTCGCGTCCACGAGCGGCAGAAGCGTCGTGACGCCCTTCGCGCTCGAAGCGTCAGCGTCGACGGAGACCTCAGGCTGATTCGAAGTGGTCATGCGTCGATCTTACGTCGGTGTCAACCCCCGGGCGCGGCCGAGGCGGCATCCGTAGCGTCGATGACATGAGCACTCCCACGCAGACAGACGAACTCGCCGGCAAGACGGTGGCATTCATCGCGACGAACGGCTTCGAGGACAGCGAACTGACCGCCCCCTGGCAGGCGGTGACGGATGCCGGAGCCACGGCCGTCATGATCTCGCCCGCCCCTGGAGACATCGAAGGCAAGAATGGTCACCGCCAGCCTGTCGACAGGACGACGGCGCAGGCCGACGCCGCCGACTTCGACGCCCTGGTCCTGCCCGGGGGCGTCGTCAATGCCGACAACCTCCGCCTCGACGAGGCCGCGGTGCGGCTGGCTCGCGACTTCTTCGCGCAGGGCAAGCCCGTCGGCGCGATCTGCCACGCAGGCTGGCTGCTGGTCGAAGCCGGGGTGGTCGAGGGTCGTACGATGACGAGTTTCCCGAGCCTTCGCACCGACCTGACCAACGCGGGCGCGTCGTGGGTCGACGAGGACGTCGTCGTCGATGAGGGGTTCGTCTCCAGCCGCACGCCCGACGATCTGCCCGCCTTCACCGCGAAGCTCGTCGAGGAGATCGGCGAAGGCACACACGACGGCCAGATGGCCTGAGAGGGACGCTTTTCAGTCCCAGTCGAGGTAGTCCTCGATGAACCACGACGTCTCGCCGGGGTGGGTCAGTGGGAAGAAGTGGCCGGCGCCATCGACCGCCTTCACGCTGACCAGCCCCGGCGCGGTCTCACGTAGTGCCTCTCCGGCTTCGACCGGCGTGACGCGATCCGCGGTCCCCTGGACGATGAGGACGGGAGTGGCGTCCGCGACGGGCTGCCACGCCTCGGCAGCCGTCGCCGCGAGCGCGTCCGCCTGCACCCGGCACACATCGGCCTGCGGCGAGAACGAGTCACCGAAGACGGCACGCACCTCCGCGTCGAAATCCTCACCGTACGGAGCGTCACGCGTGACACCCAGCAGCAGCACGCCGCTCACTCGTTCGTGATGGTCGATCGCGACGGTCCGCGCGACAGCGCCGCCGAATCCGTGCCCGCCGATCCATGCCTCCGAGATGCCCAGGTGCTCCAGGACGTCCACCACGTCCTGGGCGAGTTCGTGCAACGTCGTCGCCGTGGAGCGTCGTGTGGCGATGCGCACCACGCGGAAGTCCTCTTCGACCAGGATGCTCGCCAGCGCGCCGAAGTAGGCGAAGTCCAGTCCCGCCTCAGGCAGCAGAACGATGGCGGGGCCGGTGCCCTCATCGAGGTAGCTGATGTCGCGAACGTCGGCATCGAAGATCTGTCGAAGGTTCTCGGTCACGATCCTCCATCCTAGGCGGCGGCGAGTGTGCAGGGAGCATCTCCGTCCCCGCGGCGATGCCTAAGCTGGGATGGTGACGTATCCCACGGCACGGTGGTGCCGCAGCCGGCGAGGCAGCGCCCTGTGCACGCGAGCGTCCGGGCATGCGGGACTGCACAACCGCGTCGGCACGTCGCAGATGTGGTCGGACGTCGACGCCGACCCGCCGACGTGCCCGGCCTCCGGTGCCGAGGCCATCAGCGCGCCACGCCTGGCAGACACTTCCCCCGCCGCCGGCTTTCCCGATGGACGGGCGCGGTGCCTCGGGTGCGATGCCTTCGTGCCGTTGGTCGACGGCCGCCTGGGCGCCCATGACCGATTTCGCGGCACCGAGGATGTCGCCGAATCCGCCGCTCGCGCCGAGTGGTTCAACACCTTCGGCTGGGAGTGAGGCGGGCACCGCGTCTCAGACGCCGAGCTTCTTCGCCGCCTTCTTGGCCGCCTTGTCGACGACTTTCCGCGAGCGTGCACGGGCCTTCACGGCGCGGTCAGTGAGAACAGAAGTTCACGGGCGGTGGAAGGGATCCGCGTACAGCCGCTCGGGCACGCGGAACCCGTAGATGGCGCGCCCGGTGGCCCAGATGGCTGCGGCGCCCGCGCGTACGAGATCGATCGGCCGGGACCCCTCCGACACGACGTGGATGTCGGCGCCGTCGATCCGCACGGCCGCATCACGGACGGAGGTCACCTCTCCCTGGACGACCGTCTCCGGGTACTCCTCGTGCAACTCGCGCAGATCGCCGAGGATGAAGGTGGGCCGCGCCGTCGGCGGAGCGGCAAGCACGTGCTTGGGTCGGTCGATGCCGGTCAGCACCAGCACCGAGTCGAGCCCCGCAGCCTGGGCGCCCGCGATGTCGGTGTCGAGCCGGTCGCCGATGAAGAGCGCCTTGTGTGCCGCGAAACGCGCGACGGCCTCATCGAAGATCGGCCGCTCCGGCTTGCCCGCGACGACGGCGAGCCGACCGACGGCCGTATGCACGGCAGACACGAGTGTTCCGTTTCCCGGTGCGATGCCGCGTGCCTGCGGAATCGTCCAGTCGGTGTTCGTGGCGATCCACGGGATGCCGCCGGCATCCTCCGGCGTCGCCAGAGCGTACGCGGCTTCGGCGAGCTGCTCCCAGCCCACCTGGGGAGCAAATCCCTGGACGACGGCCGCGGGGGCGTCCTCGGCGCTGCGGGTCACGACGTAGCCGGCCTTCTCGACTTCGAAGACGAGGCCGTCACCACCGACGACGAGGATCGTGGATCCCGGTGCGACGCGATCGCGCAGCAACCGCATCGCGGCCTGCGGACTGGTCACGACGTCTTCGGCGCGTGTGGAGTCCAGCCCCAGCTCGCGCAAGTGTTCCGCCACGACGGCGTCACGTCGGGACGCGTTGTTGGTGATGTACCCGAGGCGCCGCGACACGGCCGCAGCATTCAGGCTGTCGACGGCGTACGGGAGCGCCCCCGGGCCGGCGTAGACGACCCCATCGAGGTCCGCGAGCACCGCGTCGACACCGTCGAGCGGAGTGCAAGGCGCGCGCTTCGAGAAGAGGCCCATCAGCGCTCCGCTTCCTCTGCATCCGACTCGTCGTCGCCGGAATCGTCGCTCTCGACCGTGGGAGCGATGTCCTCCTCCGCCGGCAGCGCGATCTCCTCGATCTCGTCGATCTCGATCACCTCGAGATCCGCATCGACGGCGCCGAGAGCCTCCGCGGCCACCTCGGCGCGTCGCTGCCACTGCTGCGCCTCATCGACGCGGCCAAGCTCCTCGAGCACCGCAGCCCGCGCCGCGAACAGCCCCGGGCTCCACGAGAAGGCACGATCGGGGTCCAACTCGGGGATGTCCAGTTCGCTGAGTGCGCGCTCCGTCTCACCGAGGTCCAGTCGAGCCCCCGACATGGCAATCGCCAGCTCCACGCGTACTTCGGTGGTCAACGTCGAACGATCCACCGCGCGTCCCACTTCGAGTGCACGATCAGCGCGGCCCACGCCGCGTTCGCTGTCGACGAGAAGGGCGATCTGGTCATCGCGGCCGGAGATGCGCCGGTAGGTCCTCAGCTCACGCACCGCCAGGGCGAAGTCGCCCAACGCGTACGCGGTGATGGCGACAGTCTCACGCACGATTGCGATGCGCCCAGCGCTGCGGGACGCGGCGAGAGCATGCTCGTGCGCACGGACGGCGTCGTCGTCGATGAGACGTGCTGCCATGGCGAGATGACGCGCGACCTGTTCGGCGTTCTCCTTCGACAGCGTATTCAGCTCGTTGCGCGCGGATGGCGGCAGGTCCTGAGGAGTGACATCGTCGGGCAGCTGCGGCCCCGTGGGGCCCGTGCGACGCTCCGAGCCCTGCGGCGGCCGGGAACTGCGACCGGGCACACGGGAGGTTCGATCGCCATCGCGCTGTGCGTACGGCTTGCGCTCGCCATCGCGCGGCGCATACGGCTTACGCTCACCGTCACGCTTCACGTACGACTTACGCTCGCCGTCGCGAGGGGCGAACGGCTTCCGCTCACCATCGCGAGGAGCATACGGCTTCCGCTCGCCGTCGCGAGGAGCGAACGGCTTATGCTCACCATCGCGAGGAGCATACGGCTTCCGCTCACCATCGCGAGGCGAATACGGCTTACGCTCACCGTCACGCTTCACGTACGGCTTACGCGCACCATCGCGCGGCGCGTACGGCTTACGCTCACCGTCACGCTTGACGTACGGCTTACGCTCACCATCGCGCGGGCGCTGGCCGTCGCGAGGGCCCGCACCCGATCGTGCCGACGAGGTTCCGTCGGAAGACCTCCGGCGGCGCTCGGGTGTCGCATCCGGGTTCTCGGGATCGCGCTCCTGTGCCATCGAAGGAGTTCCTTTCAGTCGTGTTAACGGGAAATGGCCACCCAGCGTTGGGTGGCCATTTCCTGAAAAGAAGTCCGGCGG
>NZ_JAUF01000070.1:0-30992 GCF_000585455.1 Microbacterium sp. MRS-1 | reverse complement strand
CGTATGTGGTCGTTCTCGCCCACGCTGAGCGACCAGAGGCGACCCCGAACCGGACGGGGCGGGAGAGGGAGGGCAATGCCTGGGGGGTCACCGCGCGAGGTCGGCGGCGACATCCACGAGCGCAGCCCGCACGCGGCGCACGGCCGCGCGTGCCGGCGCGTCGGGGCGGGCCAGCACGTCCACGTGACGGTTGAGGGTGACCCCGGCCAGCGGTCGCAGCACCATGCCGTCGGTCGCCAGGGCGCGCGCCGTGAACCGCGGCATGACGGCGATCGCCGCCCCGGCGCGGACGATCTGCGCGGCAACGAAGAACTCGTTCACCCGGTGGGCGATGACCGGCGGCTCTCCGCTCAGCGCAGCGATCGCCTGCAGCACGCCGGTGAGCGGAAAGCCCTCGTGCGTCGAGATCCACGCCTGTCCGCGGAGGGCCGCGGGATCGATCCGATCGGCGGATGCCAGGGGGTGCGCCGCCGGCAGCGCGACGTCCAGCGGTTCGACGAACAGCGGCGTGACTACCATCCGCTCCCGCGGCCAGTCCGGGGCGTGGGCCAGCCGGTGCGCGATGACGAGGTCGTGCGCGGCCACGAGTCCGGGGAACTCCTCGCGCGCGACGTCCTCGTCGGTCAGCGCGACGGGTACGCCGTCGAGCGCGGCCAGCAGCGGTGCGAACAGCGCGACGCCTGCACTGTGGAACGCCGACACGCGCACCGGCGCGGCCTCATGGGCGAGGAACGCTCCGACGCTCTCTCGGGCGAGCACCAGCGCCTCGTCGACCCGGGCGCCGGCGGACGCGAGTGCGCGCCCGGCATCCGTCAGCACCAGCCGACGACCCTGCTTCACGGTGAGCGGCACGGGAACGTCCGCCTGCAAAATCGCGAGCTGCTGCGACACCGCCGACGCGCTGACGTGCAGCGCCGCCGCGACAGCCGACACGCTGCCGCGATCATCCAACTCGCGCAGCAGCCGCAGGCGCATCGGATCCATAAGCAATCTCTAACACATCGATGAAGACATTGCCCGATGCTCTTCACGACCGTGGCTGTCACGCTGAGCGCATGACCCGCCGCTCCGACCTGCTCGTCGACCTCGCCCTCGTCGCGGTCGCCGTCGTCTGGGGCGCGAGCTTCCTCGTCGCCAAAGACCTCATCAGCCTCACCGGGGTCGCTTCCGCCAATGCGCTACGGTTCCTTGTCGCCGCCGGCGGCGCCGGCATCCTCTGCGCCCTCACCCGGCAGCGCCTCCCGCGCGGGCGCGGGCTCGTGATCGCGGCGGCCCTGGGCGGCACGCAGGCGGCGGTCATCGGGCTGGAGACCTGGGGCGTGAGCCTCACCTCCGCGACCAACGCGGGCCTGCTCATCAGCCTCGCCCTCGTCATGACCCCGGCGCTGGAGGGCATCGCGTCACGCGTGTGGCTGCCGCGCTCGTACTTCGTCGCTGCGGTGGCCGCCGTCGTCGGCGTCGCGCTGCTGGTCTCGGGCAACGGCATCCACCTGCCGACCGCCGGCGACGTGCTCGTCATCGCCGCCGCGGTCGTGCGCGCGGTGCACGTCACCGCCAGCGGACATCTGACCCGCGGGCGGCGCGACAGCTCGCTCTGCGTGGTCGTCGTGCAGCTCGTGGTCGGCAGCGTCGTGTTCAGCGCGATCGCGGGGCCTTCCCTGCCGGTCGCGGTCGCGCGACTGGATGCCGCGGCCCTCGCCGACGTGCTGTTTCTCGGACTGCTCTGCTCGGTGTTCGCCTTCGCCGTGCAGCTCTGGGCGGTGCGGCGCACGTCGGCCGCGCGCGCGAGCATCCTCATGGGCACCGAACCCGTCTGGGCGCTCGTCGTCGGCGTCGCGGTCGGCGGCGAGGCGATCGGCCCCGTCGGCGTCGCCGGGGCGGCAGTCATCGTCGGCGCGAGCTACGCGGGCCAGGCGATCGAGCGCCGCCACCGCCTGGCCCGACGGGCGCCGGGGCAGGCCGCGTCAGTGGAACAGGCGACGCCAGACATTCGTGTCGGCGAGGTCGATGAGCTCGTCGCCGCGCCCCGACAGCACGGTGCGCAGCGCCCAGAGTGAGAACCCCTTCGCCTGGGCGAGCGTGATCGACGGCGGCATCGCCAGCTCCTGACGCGCCGTGACCACGTCGACCAGCACCGGCCCGTCGGTCGCGAGCGCCTGCGCGATCGCCCCGCGCAGCTCGCTGCCCTTCTCCACACGGATGCCGGTGATGCCCACCGCTTCCGCGATCGCGGCGAAGCTCGGGTTGTCGAGCCCCGTGCCGAAATTGACGATGCCCGCCGCCTTCATCTCGAGCTCGACGAAGTTGAGCGACGAGTTGTTGAACACGACGATCTTCACCGGAAGGTCGTTCTGGCGGATCGACAGCAGGTCGCCCAGCAGCATCGCCAGCCCGCCGTCGCCGGCGAGGGCGATCACCTGGCGCGAGCGGTCGACGCCCTGCACCCCGAGCGCCTGCGGCATCGCGTTGGCCATCGATCCGTGCGCGAACGAGCCGATCAGCCGCCGCGTGCCGTTCATGTGCAGATAGCGGGCGGCCCAGATCACGGGGCTTCCGACGTCGGCGGTGAACACGGCATCCGCGTCGGCGAGCTCATCCAGCACGCGCGTGACGTACTCCGGCCGCACCGGAGCCTTGCCGTCGTCGACGGCCAGGTCGTCGAGCCGCGCGCGGGTCTTGCGGTAGTGGGCGACGCTCTCCTCGAGGTGCTTCGACGAGCGGTCGCCCTGCAGCAGCGGCAGCAGCGCGTTCGCGGTCTCTTTCACACCGCCGACCAATCCCACGTCGATGGGCGTGCGCCGCCCCAGCTGCTCGCCGCGGATGTCGACCTGGATCACCGTCGCCTTCGAGGGGAAGAACTGACGGTACGGAAAATCGGTGCCGAGCATGAGCAGGGTGTCGCACGACTCCATCGCCTTGTACCCCGACGAGAAGCCCAGCAGCCCCGTCATGCCCACGTCATAGGGGTTGTCCCACTCGATGTGCTCCTTGCCGCGCAGGGCGTGCACGATCGGCGCCTGCAGCGTCTCGGCGAGGGCGAGCACCTCGTCATGCGCGCCCGCGACGCCCGACCCGGCGAGGATCGTCACCTTCTTGGCGTCGTTGAGCGCGGTCGCGGCGGCGGCCAGAGCGGATGCCGAGGGCAGCACCGTCGAGCCGGCCGCCCGGATCGGGGCCGTCGGCCGCCGGTCGGGCGCGTCGGCGAAGAACACGTCGCCGGGCACGACGACGACCGCGACGCCGCGCCTTTCGACCGCGGTGCGCATGGCGATCTCCAGCACCCACGGCAGCTGGGCCGGGTCGCTCACCAGCTCGGTGTAGACGCTGCACTCGCGGAAGAGCTCCTGGGGGTGCGTCTCCTGGAAGTAGGTGCTGCCGATCTCGGCCGACGGGATGTGCGAGGCGATCGCCAGCAGCGGCACGCGGTTGCGGTTGGCGTCGAACAGACCGTTGATGAAGTGCAGGTTGCCAGGGCCGCACGAGCCCGCGACGACGGCGAGCTCGCCCGTCAGCTCCGCCTCGGCGCCGGCGGCGAAGGCGGCGGCCTCCTCGTGCCGCATGTGCATCCAGCGGATCGCATCATCGCCGCCGTCGCGTCGCAGCGCATCGGTGAAGGCGTTGAGCGAGTCGCCGGGAAGACCCCAGATGCGGGTGACGCCGGCGCGCTTGAGGGTGTCGATGAAGAAGTCTGCAACGTTCGCCATGCCCCAACGCTACGCCGCTTGTGCGCGTCACGGGGTTGGACGATCGTCGAGTCCTGTTCCGTCCCGCTCACCCCCGGTCGTTGAGGGGCTACGGCAGCAGTTCGGTGCGCAGCAGGTCGACGAGGCCCTGCGCAGCGCCGGTCAGGGGGCGACGGCGCGACCACGCGAGAGACACCTCGAAGGCGGGAACGGCGTCATCGAGCGGCATGATGCGCACCGGCATCCGCGGGGCCGGATCGGCGAACGGACGCCCCGAGCCCGACGAGGCCGCCAGCGCCGCGAAACGCGGCACGATCGCCAACCCCAGCCCCTGTGGCACATACGCGGCGGCCGTGGAAAGATCGGCGACCTCGATGAGCACACGGCGTGACACCCCGGCATGGGCGAAAGCATCGTCGACGATGCGCCGCGACCCGTACCCCGGCGGCAGGTCCACGAAACTCTCCCCCTCGAGCATCGCGAGCGTGACGCCCTCGGCATCCGCGAGCCGGTGCGTCGCCGGCACGACCAGCACGTACGGCGATGCGGCGACGACCTCACCCCGCAGGCTCGCCGGAAGCGCATCGACGACCGCGAGCAGAGCCAGGTCGATCTCGCCGCGCTCGAGCTGGGCGACCAGACCCGACGAACCCAACCCCGTCGCCCGCAGCTGCACCGCGACGGCCGGATGCCGCTCGTGATAGCGGCCCAGCAGCCCCGGCACATCGACGAGGTCGACGCCCGTCATGAGCCCCATCGTCACGGCCCCCCGCAGTTCGGTCGCCGCCGTAGAGACCGCCTCGCCGATCTCGCGCATCTGCTCCAGCACCGCCCGGGCGCGCGTGAGCAGTTCCTCCCCCGCGCCGGTCAGTCTGATCTGCCGATGAGAACGGTCGAACAGTTCGACACCCAGCTCGCGCTCCAGCTCCCGCACCGTGGTCGACACTGCCGACTGCGCCAGCAGCAGGCTGTCAGCCGCCCGTGTGAAGCTCATCTCCCGCGCAACGGCGACGAAGACGGAGAGGTGGCGGACATCCATGCCTCGATCATGCCGCGCTTGTCGACGCGACGGAAATCATCTGTGAATCAGATGACTCGCATCATCGACGCCGTCTTCCTCGCCAGACGCCGGCGACGGAGCATGGAGTCATGAGTATCGCCACGGTCGCCACTCCCCCCACGTCGCCCTCCGCCACGCACCTGCCGACGCCACCCGCGGGACGTCGCGCGGCGGATCGCGTCGTCGACGTGCTCATGGCCCACGGCGTGCGGTGGGTGTTCGGCGTGCCCGGCGCCAAGATCGATCCCGTCTTCGACGCGCTCGCGGCGGTGCAGGGCATCGCCGGGGCGCCGCAGCTCATCACGTGCCGCACCGAGCAGAACGCGGTCTTCATGGCCGCCGCGGTCGGCCGGCTCACCGGCATCCCGGGAGTCGTGCTGGTCACCAGCGGCCCCGGCACCGCCAACCTCGCGACGGGGCTGCTCACCGCGACCACCGAGGGCGACCCGGTCGTCGCGATCTGCGGTGCCGTGTCGCGCACGCAGCACCTCAAGCGGGCGCACCAGGCGATGGATGCCGTCGGCATGCTGCAGACCGTGACGGTCTCGGCGGCCGAGGTCACCGCCGCCGACAACGTCGCGGAGGCGATCGTGAACGCGTTCCGCGCCGCGACCCGCGAACCCCGCGGCGCCGCCGCCGTGGTGCTCCCCTACGACGTGTCGACGGCGACGACCGCGATCGGCTTCCGCGATGCGATCGTGCCCGCCGTCACCGGCGGGGCGGCCTCGGCATCCGTCGATCGCGCCGCCGCACTGCTGCGTGAGGCGCGCTTTCCCGTGATCCTCGCCGGTGCCCGCAGCGGCGATCCCCGCACCGTCGACGCCCTGCACGCGCTGCTGCGCGCCACCGGGCTGCCGGTCGTGGAGACCTTCCAGGCCGCCGGCATCATCTCGCGCGAGCTCGAACACCACTACCTCGGACGCGTGGGCTTCGCCCGCAACCAGCCCGGCGACGTGCTGCTGCACCGCGCCGACCTCGTGCTGACGCTGGGCTACGACCCCGTCGAGTTCGTGCCCGCGGAATGGAACGCCGGCAAGGACCGCCGCATCGTCCACATCGACACCGTGCCGGCCGACATCGACAACGACTACCGGCCCACGGTGGAACTCGTCGGCGACCTCGCGACCACCCTCGTCGACCTGCTCCTGGCTGTGGATGCCGCGGGGCTTCCCCTCCCGCACGATGCCGAGACCGCCCGCATCGTCGATCGCGAGCGCACCCGCCTCGCCGAGAACACCGACCTCGGCGACCCCGACCACGACGACGCGTTCGGCCTCGACCCCGTCGCGGTCGTCGCCGGCATCCGCGCCGCCCTCCCTGATGCCGCCACCGTGCTCTGCGACGTCGGCTCGAACTACCTCTACATGGCGCGCCACTTCCGCACCTACCGTCCCCGCTCGCTGATGTTCTCCAACGGGCAGCAGACCCTCGGCGTCGCCCTGCCGTGGGCCATTGCGGCCAGCCTCGCCGACGCGGGCGCACCGGTCGTGTCGGTGTCGGGCGACGGCGGGTTCCTCTACTCCGCCGTCGAACTGGAGACCGCGGTGCGGGTCGGGGCGAGCTTCACGCACATCGTGTTCAACGACTCGGCCTACGACATGGTGGCCTTCCAGCAGGTCGAGAAGTACGGGCGCACCGCGGCGGTCGAGCTCGGCGCCTACGACGTGGTCGCGTTCGCGGAGTCGTTCGGCGCCCACGGCTACCGCGTCACATCCATCGACGACCTCGTTCCGACGATCCTCGCCGCGATCGCCGAACCCGGCCCCTCGGTGATCGACGTTCCCGTCGACTACCGCGACAATCTGCACCGCCTGGGCGGCGACCTGCTCGCCGACGTGCTGCTGTGAGCCGCTACCTGCCGACCGGCCTCCCTCTCTCCTCCTCCTCCTCCTCCTCCCGAAAGGACCGCGCATGAGCGCCGAACGTCACACCCTGTTCCAGACGAGCCTCATGGCCGCGCTCCTGGACGGCATCTACGAAGACGACATGACGGTCGGCGAACTGCTGGAGCACGGCGATTTCGGCATCGGCACGTTCAACGCCCTCGACGGCGAGATGGTCGTCGTCGACGGCGTCGCGTACCGCCTGCGCGGCGACGGCACCGCCGCCGCGGCATCCGCCGACTCGGCGACGCCGTACGCGGTGGTGACCGACTTCGTGCCCACCCTCACACGGACGCTGCCCGACGGCGTCACGCGCGCCGAGGCCTCGGCCGCGATCGATGCGATCACCGCGTCGGCCAACTACATGTACGCCCTGCGGATCACGGGGCGCTTCCGGCGAGTGACCGCCGGGACGGTCACCCGCCAGCAGAAGCCGTACCGGCCGATGACCGAGGCCACCGACGACGATGCCGTGCTGCAGTTCGACGAGATCGACGGCACGATCGTCGCCTTCCGCACCCCGCTGTACGAGCAGGGCATCGGCGTTCCCGGATGCCACGCGCACTTCATCGACGACGGACGCACGCGCGGCGGCCACGTGCTCGACTTCGTGCTGGATCACGGCACGGTCGAGCTGTGCCTGTGCACCGACCTGCACCTGCGCCTGCCGCTGACGACGGAGTTCCGCGAGGCGGCCCTCGCCCCCGACGACCTGGCCGACCAGCTCGCCAAGACCGAGCAGCACGCCGGCCGCCCCTGACGCCTCGGCGCGGCGGTGACATCAGCGGAAGTCGCGGGAGCGGTGGCGCACGCCGACGCGCAGGTCTTCGAAGGCGTCGGCGACGAGGTTGGTGACGCCTTCGGGCGACCGCTCCAGCATGCCGCGGGCGATGAGGGCGGGCGCATCGCGCAGCACGCGGCGATAGCGATCCCAGACGCCTTTCGAGCAGATGACGTTGACGAGGCCGAGCTCGTCTTCGAGGTTGATGAAGGTGATGCCGGATGCCGTCGCCGGCCGCTGCCGGTGGGTGACCAGACCCGCGACCTCGACCCGGCGCCCGACCTCGTGCGTGCGCAGCTCACGCGAGGTGAGCACGCCGCGGGCATCCAGCGGGGCGCGGTAGTGCGTGAGGGGATGGTCGTCGGTCGAGATCCCCGTGGCCCACAGGTCCGCGGCCAGCACGTCGTAGGTCGAGGGGTCGCCGAACAGCGGCGGCTGCACGGCGACGAGCGAGCCGGGCAGGAACTCGGGCAGATCCTGTGCCGCGTCGCCGGCCAGCCAGATGCCCTCGCGGCGGCTGATGCCCATGCTCTCGAAGGCGCCCGCCGTCGCCAGCGCCTCCACCTGCGCGGCCGTGGCGCCCGTCCGCCGCACGAGATCGCGCAGGTCGCGGAACGGCCCGTCGGCGTCGCGGGTGGCGACGATGCGCTCCGCGAGCCGCTTTCCCACCCCGGTGACCGCCGCGAGCCCCAGCCGCACCGCGTGGCCGGCGTCGCGACGGTGGGTGGCCGAGACGTCGGGAGCGGTGATGTCGAACAGGGGCACGGGAGGCTGGTGACGATCGGTGCAGGAGGGGATGCCGGTGGGGACGCGTTTCGACTCGCTCGCTGCGCTCGCTCGCTCAACGACCGGAGCCCCTGCAGCCGGCGAGGCGCCGCTGCCGTCGGCATCGAGGGGTTCGAGCCCGGCATCCACCCCGGAGGCGTGCAGGTCGGGACGACGCACGACGACACCGTGGCGGCGGGCGTCGGCGGTGAGGGTCGCCGGCGAGTAGAACCCCATCGGCTGCGCACGCAGCAGAGCCGCCAAGAACGCCCCGGGGTAGTGCAGCTTCAGCCATGACGAGGCATAGACGAGCAGCGCGAACGACAGGGAGTGGCTCTCGGCGAAGCCGAAGTTCGCGAACGCCTGGATCTTCGCGTAGATATCGTCGGCGACGGCTCCCACCAGACCGTTGCGCGCCATGCCGTCGTAGAGCTTCTGGCGCACCGATTCGATGCGCTCGATGCCGCGCTTGGAGCCCATGGCCCGGCGCAGCACGTCGGCATCCTCTCCGGTGAGGTCGCCGACGGCCATGCCCATCCGCATCAGCTGCTCTTGGAACACCGGCACCCCGAGGGTGCGCTCCAGCACCGGGATGAGCTTCTCGTGCGCATACGTCGGCTCCTCCAGCCCGAGCTTGCGCCGCACGTACGGGTGCACCGCCCCGCCCTGGATGGGTCCGGGCCGGATCAGCGCGATCTCGATCACCAGGTCGTAGAACCGCCGCGGCTGCAGCCTCGGCAGCAGCCCCATCTGCGCGCGCGATTCGACCTGGAACACCCCGATCGAATCCGCGCGGCACAGCATGTCGTAGACGGCCGCCTCCTCCTTCGGAATGCTCTGCAGCGTCCACGTCTCGCCCGTCGCCTCCGCGATGAGGTCGAAGCAGTACTGCAGCGCGGCGAGCATGCCGAGTCCGAGCAGGTCGAACTTCACGAGCCCCATCCAGGCGGCGTCGTCCTTGTCCCATTGGATGACGGTGCGATTCTCCATCCGCGCGTGCTCGATGGGCACCACCTCCCCCACCGGCCGCTCGGTGAGCACCATGCCCCCGGAGTGGATGCCGAGATGGCGGGGGGCCTTCAACAGCTCGCCGGCGTACGCGAGCACCCGGTCGGGGATGTCGTGCGCGCCGGCGACGGCGCCGTCCCACCGCTCCACCTGCTTCGACCAGGCGTCCTGCTGCCCGGGCGAGTGCCCGAGCGCCTTGGCCATGTCGCGCACCGCGTTCTTCGGTCGGTACTGGATGACGTTCGCGACCTGCGCCGCGCGCTCACGTCCGTACTCGTCGAAGACCCACTGGATGATCTCCTCACGCCGATCAGAGTCGAAGTCGACGTCGATGTCGGGCTCTTCCTCCCGCATCGCCGACAGGAAGCGCTCGAAGGGCAGGTTGTAGAAGATCGAGTCGATCGCGGTGATGCCCAGCAGGTAGCACACCGCACTGTTCGCGGCCGATCCCCGCCCCTGGCAGAGGATGCCGCGCCGACGCGCCTCGGCCACGATGCCGTGCACGATCAGGAAGTAGCCGGGGAAGTCCTTCTGCTCGATGACGCCGAGCTCTTTCTCGATGCGCGCACGCCCGTCGCCGTCGAGGTCGGGGTACATGTGCGGCACCGCGTCCCAGACGAGCCGGCGCAGCCACGACATCGGCGTATGTCCCTCGGGGACCGGCAGCTTCGGCAGGGCGGGCTTGGCGCGCCGCAGCGGGAAGGCGAGCTCGTCGGCGAGGGTGACCGTGCGGGCGACCGCACCCGGATAGCGCCGGAACCGCCGCGTCATCTCGGCGCCCGAGCGCAGGTGGGCGCTCGCATGCGACGGCAGCCACCCGTCGAGCTCATCGAGCCCTCGATTCGCCCGCACCGCCGCGACCGCCGCCGCCAGATGCACGCGTTCGGGAACCGCGTAGTGCACGTTGTTGCTGGCCAGCACCGGAAGGCCGCGTGCGGCGGCCAGAGCGGCCAGCACATCGTTGTCGCGGGTGTCGGTGGGTGCGCCGTGGTCGATCAGCTCGACGAAGACCGCCTCGCGGCCGAACAGGCTGACGAGCCGGTCGAGCGCCGATGCGGCCGCATCCGCACCTCCGGCGGCGAGCGCCTGCCGCACGGCGCCCTTGCGGCATCCGGTGAGCACCGCCCAGTGCCCGCCACCGCGATCGGCGAGATCATCGAGGTCGTACCAGGGACGCCCCTTCTCACCGCCGGCGAGCTGGGCATGCGTGATCGCGGCGGCGAGACGGTGATACCCCTCTTGGCCGCGGGCCAGCACGAGCAGGTGCGATCCGAGCGGATCGGCGGCGCCCGACCGGGCGGGGCTCGGTGCGCTCAGCAATCCGGCCGGCGGCGACCCCAGGTCCGCACGGCCGCCCGCACCGCCACCCGCACCGTCGCCGCCGAGCGTCAGCTCCGCCCCGAAGACGGTCTTCAGCTGCAGGTGCTCCGCCGCCTCGGCGAAGCGGGCGATGCCGTAGAACCCGTCGTGATCGGTGATCGCGAGGGCGTGCAAGCCCAATCGCTCCGCCTCCTCGGCGAGCTCGGCCGGCGAGGAGGCGCCGTCGAGGAAGGAGAACGACGAGTGCGCGTGCAACTCGGCGTAGGGCACGGCATCCGCGGGCCGTTCGATCGGGGGCGGCTCGTACTTTCCCCGCTTGCGCGAGAAAGCCGGACCGTCGCCGCCGTCGGGTTCTTTGTCGCCGCCGATGTCGGGAGATCCCAGCAGCCGCGCCATCTCCGACCAGCGCACCGACGGATTGTTGAAGCCCATCAGTCGTACCTCCCCTCGATCTGCCAGACGCCCTCCTCGCACACCAGCAGCCATGCCCCCTGGGCGTCGTCGACCATCTGGAAGCGATGCGCTCGTCGCGCTCGGGCGGGATCCCACTCGCGTTCGATGACCGGCCACGGCCCGGCCCAGGTGCGGATGCCGCGGCGTCTGCCCCCGAGCTCGATCACGGTCGGCATCGCCGTGGGCTCGCCCCGCGCATCGACCGCGATCATGTCGCCGTCGTCGTCGAGCACCGCCACCGGCACGCCCTCGGCGAACACCGCCGAGGGCAGCGGATCGGGAAGGCTCCCGGGCCAGGGCCGCTCGCCGGCCTGCAGGTCGCCCGCGACATCGCCCCACGGCACGAGGCGCTGCCGCTCGCTCAGCCAGCGGCCTCCGCCGACGGCCGGGGTCAGCACGCCCTGATGGCCGAGCATCGCCTGTACGCGGGAGAGTGCGCGGTGCACGCGCTCCTCGGGCCCCGACCCGAACAGACGGGCAGTGTGGTGGGCGGCGGCATCCACCGCCTCGGGTTCGATCCGCACCCGGCCCACGGCGCTGCGCAGCTGTCCGGGCAGGTGATTCTGCTCGGCGAGCTGCCAGCGCACCCGGTCGACGACGGCGGCCTCATCGAAGGCCCCCGGGTGCAGCCAGACCCGTTCACTGCGCTCGCCGCGATCACCGGTCAGCACGACACGCAGCTCGGTGCAGACCAGCCCCTGCGCACCCAGACGGGAGACGAACTCCGCGGCGGGAACCCGCAGAGCGAAGGCGATCTGATCGGCGGTCTCCACGGGCGGCTCGAACGCCACCTCGCGGTGGAGTTCGGGCGGTGGTGTGCGGGCGGTGACCGGTCGGGGATCGCGGCCGGAGGACAGCGCGTACAACCACTGGCCACGGGTGCCGAAGCGCTCCACCAGACGGTCGGCGCCCAGCGCGGCGACCTCCCCCACCGTCTGCACCCCGAGCCGGCCGAACAGCGAAGCCAGCTCCTCATCGAGCACGACGACCGGTAAAGGGGCGAGGAAGTCCGCCGCGGTGCCGGCGGGCACGATCCGCACCGGATCCTCGCGGCGGGTGCCGGAGCGCGCCGCCTGTTCGGCCGTGAAGGTGCCGTCGGCGATGCCCACGCGCACGTCGTCGATGCCCAGCGCGGCGATCGCTCCGGCCAGCACGGTGGCGGCGGCCGCCTCGCCGCCGAAGTAGCGCGCCGGCCCCCGGGCGCGCAGCGCGCACAGTCCGGGCTGCATCACCTGCACGTTCGGCGCGACCTCTTCGATCGCCGCGATCAGCGGAGCGAACGCGCGATGATCGCGCACGGCGTCGGCATCCACCACGGCCAGCTGCGGGCAGCGCGCCTGGGCATCGCGGCGGCGCATGCGCCGGCGCACACCCGCGGCGCGCGCCGCGGCCGAGCAGGCGACGACCGCCCCCTTCTCGAACACGGCGATCGGCTCCGCGGCGTCGAGGGGGTCGTCGCCGTCGCGGGTGGTCGCGACGATCGGCCAGTCGGGCACCCAGACCACCAGGCTCCGCGGCGGGGTGCCCGCAGGGAGGACAGTCATCTCACACCGCCCGTCTCATCGGCAGGGGTTCGGGAAGGCGCGTGCGGGTGGGCTGAGACCCGCCGCCCAGGCGCCCCCGATCGTCGGGCAGCATCAGGCGCCGCGAGCGCGGCACCGGCGCACGGCGGCTGGTCACGGTGACCGTCAGCTCGCGCCCCGACAGGATGCCGTGCCCCTCGCCGAGGCCCGACCACGAGGGATCGGACACATCGATCATCGCCTCGGTCTGCGGCCACGGTCCCTGCACGAGCAGCACCGCCTCCCGCTCGCGCATGCGGGCGGCCAGCCGGGCCACCTCGCTGTCCTTCGCCCGCGACGGCGGGCGTACCGCGACCACCGACAGCACGTCGGCGAGGGTCGAGGTGACGGCCAGCCACCGCTCTCCCGGGTCGGGCACGAGCACGAGCCGCGACAGATCGACCCCGGCGGCGCGGGCCGCTTCGACGCCCACGTGCGGCATGCCGACCACGGCGCACCACGACCCGGCCTGCGAGGGCTCGGCGAGCAGGGCGAACAGCAGCGCCATCGACCGCCCGAGCGCGTAGGCTCCCCCCGTTCGCAGTCCGCCGCCGGGCAGCAGCTCCGCCAGCGCCGGGGCGACGGGGAGCACGGGCGTGTCGAGGCGACGCCCCTGCATACGCTCCATCTGAGCGCGCAGGGTGCTCACGGTGCCCGCGACATCCGCGGCAGCAACGGTCCCCACGATCGGCCTCACTTCGACAGATTAGAACATGTATTCGACTAGTTCAATGTGCTTGTCTCGAAGATAGGAACGGGTTCGGACATTGCGCGTCGGCCCGCACATCTGCCCGAAACATGCGGCTGATAGGACGGACGGCATGACCGGATCACTCATCCTCACCGGCGCCGCGCGCATCGTGGAACGCTTCGACGACCCCGCTCGCGACCGCGGCGGCGACCTCGTGATCCGACGCGGACGGGTCGCGAGCACGGCATCCGCACCCTCGCCGGAGGAGAGCATCGACGCCCTCGACGCGGACGGCGGGATCGTCACCCCCGGCCTCGTCAACGCGCACCACCACCTGCTGCAGTCGGGCTTTCGCACCCTCCCGGGCACCCGCGGGGTGCCGATGCGCGAGTGGCTGCCGGCCATGGCCGCCGCCTACACGGACGCCCATATCGACGCATCCCTGGTCGGCGCGACCGCCGGCGTCGGCGTGGCCGAGTCACTGCTGAGCGGGGTGACGACGGTCGCCGACCATCAGCTCAACTGGCCCGACCCGGCCAGAAGCGACGACCCGGTCGGCGACACCGTGGCCATCGCCCGCGCGATTGCCGCGGCCTCCGCGGCGCTCGGCGCCCGGCTCGTGTTCGTGCGCGGCTCGGCGCGCGATGCACCGGATGCCGCGGCAGCGAGCGCGGACGCGATCGTGCGTGCCCTGCTCCCCGAGGCTGCAGCGTCGTCTTCCGGAGGCACGAGCGCCGACGGCATGCTGCAGCTCGCCGTCGGCCCCGCCGGCGTGCACTCCGACAGCGAGGAGACCTTCCGCGCGCTGGGCGAGGTCGCCCGGCGCTACGGTCTGCGCCGGCGCACGCAGGCGAACGAGCAGGTCGACACCGAGATCGCCCTGGCCCGCTACGGGCGGCGCCCCCTGGACCTCCTCGAGGAATGGGGCTGGCTCGAGGCCGGGGTGACGATCGCGCACCTGTGCGACGTCACCGACGAAGAGATCGCGCGGCTCGCCGCCGCCGGCATCACCGCGACCCACGCCCCGGGCTGCGACGTGCCGATGGGCTGGGGCATCGCACCGGTACGCCGCCTGCAGGAGGCCGGCATCGCCGTGGGGCTGGGGACCTCCGGGGGCGGCTCCAACGACGCCGGGCACCTGCTCGCCGACGCGCGTCTGGCGATGCAGGTGTCGGGTCTGGTCGGCGCCGCCCTCCTGGCCCGTGACGTGCTCGCCATGGCCACCTCGGGCGGCGCGAGCGGCCTCGGCCGCGCCGACCTCGGCATCCTGACCCCGGGCGCGGCGGGCGATCTCTGCGTCTGGGATGTCTCCGGGGTCGCCGACGCCGGAGTGGCCGACCCGGTCGCGGGCCTGCTCTGGGCCCATCCGGGACGCCGCCCTCGCCATGTCGTGGTCGCGGGACGCGTCGTCGTCCGCGACTACCGGCTGGTCACCGCCGACGAAGACGCCCTCACCGCGGCCCTCCGGGAGCGCGTCGGCCGGTGAGCGTCGCGGCGCCGTTCCGGCATCGCGTCAGGCGTCGAGCACGATCCGCGGGCACGCTGCGCGCGAGACGCACACCATCATGACCGCGCTCTGCTCGCGCTCGAGCGGCGTGAGCACGGAGTCGCGGTGCTCGATCTCGCCCTCCAGGACGGGCACCTCGCAGGTGCCGCACGTCCCCCGACGGCAGCTGGAGAGCACCATCGTCGTGGGGCTCTGCTCCTCGATCGCCTCCAGCACCGACTGCGCGGGCTGCACGGTCACGATGTCGCCCGACAGGGCGAGCTCGACCTCGAACGGATCCGGCCAGACGGGCTCGCCGTACTCGATCGCCTCGAACCGCTCGACGTGCAGCGCTGCGGCGCGGCCGGCGGCTTCGAAACCGTCCTCGAGGGCGGCGATCAGCCGGGCGGGTCCGCACGCGTAGACCGGACCGCCGTCACCCGCGGCATCCACCAGCCCGGCCACATCCAGACGCGCCCCGCTGTCGGCGGGGTACAGACGCACCCGCCCCGCACCGCCGTCGAGCGCGCGCAGCTCGTCGACGAATGCCATCGTCGACAGCGACCGTCCGGCGTAGTCGAGGGTCCACTCCGCTCCGGCCCGCGCCGCCGCCCGCACCATGCCGAGAAGGGGCGTGATCCCGATGCCCCCGGCGACGAAGCGGTGGGTGACGGCGGGAACGATCTCGTACGCGAAGTGGTTGCGCGGTCCGCGCACGCGCAGGCGCTGCCCCACCTGCACCTCCTCGTGCACCCGCACCGATCCGCCCCGTCCCTCGTCTTCGCGCAGCACCGCGACCCGCCAGGTGGAGCGGTCGGCCGCGTCGCCGCACAGCGAGTACTGCCGTTCGACGCGCTCGGCCGCGGGCACGCGCGCGTCGGAGAAGATCAGATCGACGTGCGATCCGGGCTCCCACACCGGCAGATCGCGGCCATTGTGCGCAACGAGGTCCAGCGCCACGATCCCGTCGGCCAGCACGGTGCGGGCGGCGACCACGAGATCGCGTTCAACGTCACTGAAGTAGCTCATGGCTCCCACTCTCTCCGCTCGCGCAGCGCCCCCGCGTGCGAGGGCGGCGACCGGCCGCACTCTTCGCGCGGATTTAACACGGCCGCAATCCCGACAGGCCTGGCAGGAAACACGTCGAGCGTTTACTGATTCTCACCCGATGTTGGCCATACCAACAACACCGCACGACACCGCAGACCCCGAGGAGGACGATCAGATGGACGCCGAACTCCTGCAGCCGGGCCAGCGCATCGCGGCCCTGACCGGCCTCACCGCCTGCCGCGAGATCGGCGACCGCCTGGCCTTCGCGGGCGGCGTCGTGGTCGACGCCGATGCGTCCCAGCTCGCGGGCGGCGCCGGCGGCGAGACGGTCGATGCGACGGGCTGGATCGCCCTGCCGCCCCTGGCGGATCTGCACGCGCACCTCGACAAGGGCTACACCTGGACCTCGTTCGGCCAGCCCGAGGGATCGCTCGACGACGCGATCGCGTGCTGGATCGACCACGGCGAGAACCACTCCTCCGACGACATCAAGGCCGCAGCGCGGCGGCACCTGGTGGCCGCGCTGCACGCCGGTGTCACGGCCGTGCGCTCGCACACGAACTACCACCTGGGCGACGACCCCCTCCGCGGAGTGCGCGCCCTCATCGAGCTGCGCGACGAATTCGCCGGCATCGTCGACCTGCAGATCGTCGCCAGCCCCGGCGCGTCCGACGGCCCCGACGACCTCGGACGCGCCGCGGTGGCCCTCGGCATCGACCTCATCGGTGGTTTTCCCCACCTCGCCGAGGACCCCGGCGCCGATCTGGAGCGCAACGCCGCCTTCGCCGAAGAGTTCGGCCTCGGCATGGACCTGCACACCGACGAGACGCTCGACGCGGCATCCACGGGTCTCGCCGAGCTCGCCGCCCGCACGCGGCACTGGCCTGCCGGCGTGATCCGCTCGGCGGGGCACTGCGTGAGCCTGTCCATGCAGGATGCCGAGACCCGCGCCCGCACCCTCGCCGCCGTCGCCGAGGCCGGCGTCTCGATCATCACCAACCCGCTGACCAACCTCTACCTGCAGGGCTGGCAGAATCCGATCGCCACACCCCGCGGCATCCCGCCGCTGCGCGAGATCCTCGCCGCCGGCGTCACGCTGGCCGCCGGCGGCGACAACGTGCAGGACCCGTTCAACCCGCTCGGCAACGCCGACATGGTCGATGTCGCCTCCGAGCTCGTCGTCGCGGGCCACCTCACGCCCGCCGAAGCCTGGCACGTCAGCTCGAACGGCGGACGCGCCGCATTCGGACTGCCCCCGGCGCGAGGACGCGTCGGCGACGTCGCCGACGTCGTGCTCGTGCGCGCCGCACACACCGCCGAGGCCCTCGCCGAGCGCGCGCCCGACCGCATCGTCATCCGCGACGGGCGCGTGATCGCCGTCCGCCGCCGCGTGGTCAGCAGCGTGCTCGACCTGCGCGCCCTGCCGACCCCGCCCTCCGCCCCGACCTCCGAGGGAGCACTGCTATGAGCACCACCATCGATCCGACCGTCGCGCCTGCCACCGCCGCGACAGCGGTGGACACCACCACCGCGCCGACTCTCGCCTTCACCGACGTCGCCAAGGTGTTCGCCACCGGCACCCGCGCCCTCGAGGGCGTGTCGATCGACGTCCGTCCCGGCGAGTTCGTGTCGGTGGTCGGCCCATCCGGCTGCGGAAAGTCGACCCTGCTGCGCCTGGCCGCCGGCCTCGACGACGCCACCGAGGGAGCAGTCGACGTCCGCGCCGACACGACCAGCTTCGTCTTCCAGGAGGCGACGCTGCTCGAGTGGCGCACAGCCCAGCGCAACGTCGAGCTGGTCGGCGAGCTCGCCGGCGTGGGAGCAGCCGAGCGGCGCCGCCGCGCCGCCGAAGCCCTCGAACTGGTCGGCCTGAAGGGCTTCGAGAACCAGCATCCGCGTGCGCTGTCCGGCGGCATGCGCATGCGCGTCTCGATCGCCCGCGCGCTGGTCGCCGAGCCGCAGCTGGCCCTCTTCGACGAGCCGTTCGGCGCCCTCGACGAGATCACCCGCCTGAAGATGCAGACCGAACTGCAGCGCCTGTTCCAGCTCAAGGGCTTCGCCGCGATGTTCATCACGCACTCGATTTCCGAGGCCGTCTACCTGTCGAGCCGCGTGCTCGTGATGAGCGGACGGCCCGGCCGCATCGTCGACGACATCGAGCTGCCCTGGTCCTATCCCCGATCCCCCGAGCTGCGCTACGAACCCGAGTTCGGGCGCATCGTCGGACACCTCTCGCACGCTTTGGAGGCGCACTCGTGAGCCAGAACCTCGCCCTGAAGGCCCCGGCATCGCTCGCCGAGTCGGCATCCTCCGCGTCCGTCGGGGATGCCGCGGCATCCGCCGAGACGGCGACCGCGACCATGGCCGCCCGTCCGGCCCGCCCGAGCGGTGCGGCGAGCGTCGCCCGCCGCACCTGGTCGCGTGCGTTCCCGATCGTCGCGGCCCTGATCGGCATCATCGCGATCTGGTACGCCGTGTCGTACCTGCTGCTCAGCGAGAGCCGTCGCTTCCTGCTGCCGCCTCCCCACCAGGTGCTGGCCGAGACGATCGGCAACGACAAGGTGATCGGCCCGATGATCGCCGCACTGGGTCAGACCATCACCGTCGCCCTCATCGGCCTCGCGATCGCCGTCGCGATCGGCATGGGGTGGGCGATCGTCATGTCGCAGTGGACCCTCGCCGAGAAGATCCTCTACCCGTACGCCGTCATCCTGCAGACGATCCCGATCCTCGCCCTCACCCCGCTGATCGGCATCTGGATGGGCTATGGACTGCCCGCCCGCATCGTGGTCTGCGTCATCATCGCGGTGTTCCCGATGATCTCCAACACGCTGTTCGGCCTGCAGTCGGCCACGCCCGCCGCCCACGACCTGTTCACGCTGCAGAAGGCCACCAAGTGGCAGCGGATGACGAAGCTCATGCTGCCCGCCGCCATCCCGTCGATCTTCACGGGCCTGCGGCAGTCGGCCGGCCTCGCCGTCATCGGCGCGATCGTCGGCGACTTCTTCTTCCAGCAGGGCAGCCAGGGCATCGGCGGACTGCTGCGCACCTACACGCTGCGTCTGAACATGGAGCCGCTGTTCCTCGCGATCATCTTCACGGCACTGTTCGGCGTGATCGTCTTCTCGATCTTCGCCGCGCTGGACCGCGTCGTCGTCGGTCGACTGTTCGGCGTCGCCACCCGCTGAACCACCTCTTCTTTCCCTCCCTGCACCACGAACACGCACCACCCGTCTGTCCACACCGCACCCGAAGCCTTCCAGGAGGACACCGTGTCACAGCCCGCCTTTCTCTCCCACCGCGTGATCGCACGCACCGTCGCGATCGGAGCGCTCGCCGCCACCGTCGCCGCCGTCGCGG
Source organism: Microbacterium sp. MRS-1 (assembly GCF_000585455.1). NCBI lineage: Bacteria > Bacillati > Actinomycetota > Actinomycetes > Micrococcales > Microbacteriaceae > Microbacterium > Microbacterium sp. MRS-1. Next base: position 11,890 of record NZ_JAUF01000070.1, on the reverse strand, counting down.
GATGTTCCAGCACCGACGCCGCGGCTCCGGCGACCACCTCGGCGGCGAACGTCGCCGAGAAGGGCGGCCCGCTCGACCTCGCGAGCGTCTGCCCGGCGACCGTCGTCATGCAGCAGGACTGGCAGCCCGAGTCCGAGCACGGCGCCATGTACAACCTCGTCGGCGACGGCTACACCGTCGACACCGAGAAGAAGACGGTCACCGGCCCGCTCGTCGTCAACGGCACCGACACCGGCGTCAAGATCGAGGTGCGCTCCGGCGGCCCCGCGGTCAACTTCCAGCCCGTCCCGGCGCTCATGTACCTCGACACCGACATCCTCATCGGCGCCGTCAACACCGACGCGGCGATCGTCGCGAACGCCGACCAGCCCACCGTGGCCGTGACCTCGCAGCTGACCTTCAGCCCGCAGATCCTCATGTGGGACCCGGCCAGCCACAACGGCGCCACGACGATCAAGGAGGCCGCCTCGGCCGGCGACCCGATCGTCACCTCCGGCGACGTGATCCCGAACCTCCTGCTCTCGCAGGGCATCATCACGACGTCGCAGATCGACACGAGCTACGAGGGCACCCCGCAGCGCTTCGTCTCCGACCCGAAGATCCTGCAGCAGGGCTTCGCGACCGCTGAGCCCTACATCTACAAGAACGAGATCTCGCAGTGGGGCAAGGACGTCGGCTACCAGCTGCTGTCCGAGCTGGGCTACAACATCTACCCCGAGCCGCTCGCGGTGCGAAAGGCCGACGTCACCGACAAGGCCGACTGCCTGAAGAAGCTCGTCCCGATCATGCAGCAGTCGCAGATCGACTTCCTCAACTCCCCCGAGCACGGCAACGCCGTGATCCTGGACCTCGTCGAGAAGTACGACACGGGTTGGACCTACTCCGAGGGCGTCGCGCAGTTCTCCGTCGAGCAGCAGAAGAAGCTGGGCCTCGTCGCCAACGACAAGGCATCGGGCGTGTTCGGGCAGTTCGACCCCGCCCGCATGGCGTCGATCGTGAAGGACTTCACGCCCTTCCTCGTCACGGCCGGCAGCATCTCGCAGGCCGCCGCGTCGGCGATCGATCCGTCCGCGCTCTACACGAACCAGTTCATCGACACGTCGATCAAGATGAACTGACCGTCCTCACCGGCGATGCCCTGACTCCCCCGCGGGGGTCAGGGCATCGCCGTGTTCTCAGAGCGCCGCGGTCACGCGTTCTGCCACCGCGTCCAGGCCGCCGGCGGCGTGCGTCGCCTGATCCCACGCATCACGCAGGCGCTCGAGGGTCACGGCGTCGACTCCCGCGGCGGCGGCGCTGGTCGTGTTTCCCCGGATGTTCACGGCAGTCGAGCGGATGCCGCAGGCGAGCATCCGCGCGGCGACGGCGACATCGGGGGCCAGGCGATCCTCGCCGAAGCGTTCCAGCCAGAGGAGGGGCCCCTCGAGGGATGCCGCGAGTGCGACCAGGTCGGCGCCGGCGTCCGCGGCGGCGACGGTGGCGGTGCGCAGCGCCTCGCCGCGCTCGGGGTCGTCGATGGGGCGTCGGAAGGCCGCGACGAGCCGGCCCGACATCCGCCCGTCGTGCTCCGCGGCGGTGAGCGCATCGCCGCGCACCCGGGTCGCCGCGGCCGCGATCTCCGCCGCAGCCTCGGCCGGCGCGTAGCCGGCGGCCATCGCGACCAGCGCGGCACCGGTGGCGATCACGATCCCCGCGGCGGCACCGCCGCCGGGATCGGGGACGGGCGCAGACAACTGCTGCAGCCAGTCGTCGATGCGGGAGGCGGCGAGCGCGGACGTCGGCATGGGCCTCACTCTAGGGCCCCGCGCGCCGCGTGATTCCGCGGCGACATCGACGCACACGTGACCGTAACACCGGCGAAACGGCGCGCTCCTACAGTGGCATTGTTGGCGACACCAACATCGCCGGACCGATCCGCGAACGCGAGAGGAGCACCCGTGACCGCTCCCCTGCGCCTGCGCGAAGCAACACGGCGCTGCCCGAAGCGCATGGTCCACGGGCCCTGCGGCGGTGTCGCGATCGACGGCGGCTGCGAAGTGCCCGGCATCCGATGCTCATTCGTCGACGACCCCGCGGTACTGCACGATCTGGAGTTCTCCGCCGCCGAAGTGGATGCTCCGAACGCGGCCCGCGCGAGCGGCGACGGGCTGCCGGTCTCCCCGCGGGGAGAAGCATCGACGGCGTTCGCGGCCCTCGTCGACGCCGATGCGGTCATCACGGCCGACCTCCCGGTGCGCTCCACCGACCCGGCCGTCATCACTGAGGCGGGCGTGCGACTGCGAGAGCTGACCGCCGTGATCGCCGGCGAGCCGCCGGGGCTACGCGATGCGCTCAGCCTGACCCACAAGGCCCTCCTGCTCGCCGCCGCCGGATCGCGCGTGGTGGCCGGCCTCACCTGTCGCGACCGCAACCGGGTCGCACTCGAAGGAGAACTCGCCGCCCTCGCCGACCTGGGCGTGTCCGGCGTGCTCGCCGTGACCGGTGACCACCCGGCCTCCACCGCCCTGCCGCAGGCGCAGCCGGTCTTCGATCTCGACGCGACACGTCTGACGGCTCTCGCCCGCCGGGCCGGGCTCTTCGTCGCGGTCGCCGAACAGCCCTCCGCACCGCCCGTCGACTACCGGCCCGTCCGTCTCGCCCGCAAAGCGCAGGCCGGGGCGGAACTCGGCATCCTGAACCTCTGCGGCGACCTCGCCGAGATCCGCCGCTTCACCGCCGCCCTCGCGACCACGGCGGCCCCCGTGCCGGTACTCGTGTCGGTGCCGGTGCTCACGTCCGTCGCGACGGCCCGACGACTGGCCGCGCTTCCCGGGGTCGGCCTGCCGGACGAGCTCGTCACGGCGGTGGCCGGCGCCGACGACCCGGTGGACGCCGGTATCGCCGCGGCGGTCGCCTGGGCGCGCCGCGCGCTCGCGATCCCCGGCGTCGTCGGCATCCACCTGTCGGCGATCGCCGCTGCCGCCTCCGCTCCGACCGCGGGGGCGGCGGATGCCGCAGAACTCGCTGCGGTCGACGCGTTGGCATCGGCGGCCGCGCGACTGCGGACCGCGATCGCCACCGACGCGATCGCCGCCGAGACGGCGGGCACCGCATGAGCGTCGCGACGGCGACCCCCGCGGCAGCGGCCAGCCGCATCGCCGGGTGCCCGAAGTCGATGGCCTACGGCCCCTGCGGCGGCGTCAATGCCGACGGGACGTGCGAGGTGCACCCGACCCCCTGCGTGTTCCTGACCCGCGACCTCCCGGTGCGCTGGACGAGCCCGGCCACCGAGGAGACACCTCCGGACGCCGTCTCCGAGCACCCCTCGAGGCCGGCGACGCCCGCCGGGCGCGAGCTGGTCGAGATCGCCGCGCGCCGGCCGCTCGTGTTCACCGGCTTTCCGGTGCGTGCCCTGCGCGCCGATGCCGTGAGACCGACGGCCGAGGCGCTCGCCGGCAGCGTCGACGCCGTCCTCTCCGGCGACGCCGGACGCTCCCGCGTGCAGTTCCCCCCGTCGTACCGTGCGACGCTGATCGGCGCGACCGGACTGCGGGTGTGGATGGGATTCAACGCCCGCGACCGCAACCGCACCGCCCTGGAGCGCGAACTGCTGTCGCTGCGCGCACTGGGTGTCGCCGGGGTGCACTGCGTCACCGGAGATCACACGCAGACGGGCGACCGGCCCGATGCCCGCCCCGTCTTCGACCTCGAATCCACCACGACGCTGCCCCGTGCGGCCTCCCTCGGGCTTCTCACCTCGTTCGCCGAGTCGCCCGCCGCCCCGCCCGTCGCCGAACGCGGCGCACGCGTCGCCGAGAAGCAGCGCGCCGGGGGACGGATGTGTCTCACGCAGTACGCCGGGGATGCCGAGGAGGTCGCCGCCTTCGTGGCGCTGTGCCGTGCGGCCGGCGCGGACGTGCCCGTGCTCGCGGGCGTGCCCCTCGTCGTCGACCGTGAGGGCGCCGCGCTGCTCGCGTCCTTCCACGCCGCGAAGCTGCCCTCCGGCTTCATCGACCGCCTCTTCGCCGCGCGGGACGTGCACGCGGAGGGCATTCGTCTGGCTGTCGCGTACGGGCGCGCGCTGCTCGCCACGGGCGCCGTCGGCGGCGTGGTCATCGCCGGCGGAGCCCGCCCCGGAGGCGAGGCCGCGTACGCCGCCGACCTCGCCACGGTCGCACGGGAACTCGGAGGCGGATCGTGATCGACCGCTCAGTGCGCGCCGGCGCTGCCTTCCTTCACGGTGAGGACCTGCACGCTCTCGCCCGGTTCGGTGCGCCACCGGTGTCGTATGCCGCCCTGGTAATACACCGCGTCCCCGGCTTCGAGGGCGAACTCGTCGGTGTCCAACACCACCACGAGGCGACCCTCGAGCACGTAGACGAACTCCTCCTCGTCGTGCACCCACCACAGATCCTCGGTGAAGGTTCCCGACATCACCATCGGCACGAAGCGCGGGTGGTCGCGGGCGAGGACCCGCATCGGGCTGCCCCCGGCATCCAGCGGCGTCGCTTCGCTCGCCCGGAAGACGTGGAAGCTGCCCGCCCCTCGCGGCGCCGCGTCGGCGTCATCGGTCAGCAGCGCCTGCTGGGTCGTGCCCAGCGCCTGCGCGACGCGGAACAGCGACGTCATGCTCATCCGTTCCAACCCGCGCTCGACCTGGCTCAGGAACGAGTGCGACAGCTCCGCCTGCACCGCCACCTGGGTGAGCGTCATCCCGCGGCTCTGGCGCAGCGCCCGGATCCGAGCGCCCAGCGCACGCGACGCGGACGCGGGCCCGTCGTCGCCCTTGGCTCCACGGCGCGAGGAGACGGCATCCGACATGACTGAAGACTACGACACACGAAAGGAAACCGAGATGACCGGCGCGACCCCTACCGACGTCCTCGATCCCGCGGCGACCGGCGCCGCTTCCGCCCCCGACTACGCCGCCCTCGAAGCGGAGCTGGCCACCGCGCTCGGGCCCCGCGGCGTCTCCAGCGACCCGCGTCAGCGCGAGAAGGCGTCGGTCGACGGCGCGCGCATGTCGCCGATCATCGCCGAGCAGCTGCCGCTCGGGGTGGCCGACCTGGTCGCGTTTCCCGCCGATGCCGCTCAGATCGCCGAGACCGTCCGCATCGCCGTCGCCCACGGCGTGCCGGTGACCCCGCGCGGCAAGGGCACCGGCAACTACGGTCAGGCGATCCCCATGCCGGGCGGACTCGTCCTGGACACCTCGCGCGCACGGGCCGTCGTCGAGGTGGGCGACGGCTGGATCACCGCGGAGGCGGGAGCACCGATGGCGACCCTCGAGCTCGCCGCTCGCCAGCACGGCCAGCAGCTGTGGATGTACCCCTCCACCGTCCATTCGACCCTCGGCGGGTTCCTCTCCGGCGGATCCGGCGGCACCGGCTCGATCGCGCATGGCGCCAACCACGAGGGTTTCGTCCTCGCGCTGGACGTCGTGACCCCGGCATCCGAGGGCGAGCTCGTCCGGGTGGAGGGCGATGAGGCCCTCGGGTACGTCCACAACTACGGCACGGCCGGCATCATCGCGCGCGCCACGGTGCGGCTGGAGCCGATGAACGACTGGCGCGGGCTCTACGCGTCCTTCGACGACTTCACCGGCTCGATGTCGGTGCTGCAGCGCCTCGCGGCGCTCACTCCGACGCCGCGCCTCGTCTCCGCCGATGACCCGCACGTGAGCGCCCAGCTGCCGCCCGACCCGGCCTTCCCCGAGGGCCGCAGCTCGCTGCGGACGATCATCGATGCGAGCCTCGTCGAAGAGGCGTCGATGATCATCACCGGCGCCGGCGGACGCATCGAAGACGTGCGCGAGGGCCCCCAGGTGTCGGCCGCGATCTCGGTGCTCAGCTACAACCATCCGATCGAGTGGCTGCAGAAGTCCGAGCCGGGCGTCTACTTCCACGTCGAGGTGGGCGGCGACGCGCTCATCGATCGCCACGACGAGGTCATGGCCGTCTACCCCGGCGCGCACCTGCACATCGAGGCGACGGCGCTGCGTCCGATCGGCATGCTCGCCGGTGTCTACGAGAGCCCGGAACAGGTCGCCGACGGCATCGCCGCGCTCACCGCCCTCGGCGTGGGCGTCCACAGCCCGCACCAGTGGAACGTGGACTTCCGCCTCCCCGAGACGGTCGCACGCGCCCGCAGCACCGACCCGCGGGGCCTGCTCAACCCCGGCAAGCTCAACCCGGACTACGCCGGTCCGGTGAAGGGATCCATCCGATGACCGCCGCGTTCACGCCTCCGTTCACCCCGAGATCCCGCCACTGGGCCGACCTGTCCGGGCCTGCGCTCACGGCGGCGCTCACGGAAAGGTCGATCGCCGTCGTGCCGATCGGCGCGATCGAGCACCACGGCCCGCATCTGCCTCTGCGCACCGACGCCCTCGTCGCCGAGGCGATCGCCACCGCCGCGGTCGAACGGGTCGCCGCCGACGGCATCGACGCGTGGGTGCTGCCGACGATCAGCTACGCCAAGTCTGATGAACACCACTGGGCCCCCGGCACCGTCTGGCTCGAAGGCACGACGGTGCTGGAGACGCTGGTCGACATCGGCCGCTCCATCTCGATGACCCCGGCCACGACCGTCGTGTTCGTCAACGGCCATGGCGGCAACGTGATGCTGCTCGGCTGGGCCAATCGCGAACTGCGCCGGCGCTTCGGCCTGCGCACGTTCTCGATGCCCGCGACCGCCGCTGGAGCCGGCGACGGTCGCGACGGCCGGCCCGACGAGAAGGGCCAGGGCATCCACGGCGGCTTCTCGGAGACCTCGCTGGTCATGCACCTGGCCCCTCACCTCGTCGCCCCCGAGATGCCGGCGCGGAACATCCCCGAGCACATCGCGGGTCTCAGCCACATCGGCTTCAACCGCAAGCCGGTGATGTTCGGCTGGACGAGCGACGACTTCGGCCCGGAAGGAGTGATCGGAGACGCGACCGGCGCGAACGCCGCGCACGGCAAGGAGCTCTACGAGCGCGGGGTCGACTTCGTGTGCGAAGCGCTCGCCGAGATCGACGGGTTCGTGTTCGGGTGACGGCTTCCTACGCTCCCGGCATCCCACCCGCACCCGTGGTGATCGATCACGACAGCGACCCGGTGCAGTCCGACACGCGCGTCCCCGATCCCCTCGCCCTCGCCGCCGCGTGGCTTCCCGGTCCCGGTGAGGACCGCATGCTCATGACGGTGTCGACCGTAGGTGTCGACGGCGTGCCCGATGCGCGGACCACGATGCTCAGCGACTACGACGGCGAGAGATTCTTCTTCCACACCGACGCGAACAGCCGCAAGGTCGCCGAGCTGTCGGCGAACCCCGGTGTCGCCCTGACGATCCTGTGGCCCGGCTTCACCCGCCAACTGGTCGTGCAGGGAACGGCGCAACGGTCGTCGCGGGAGGAGTCCGATGCCGCCTACCGGCGACGCTCCCCCTACCTGCAGCAGCTCGCGTGGCAGAACACGGCGGAGTTCGCGCAGCTGCCCCTTGACGAGCGTCGCGCGCGCTGGGCCGAGTTCCTGCGCGCTCACGGCGGCGCCGACGAACCCGCGTTCACCCCGCCGGAGGCGTGGGCCGGGTTCGCGGTGACGCCTCACCGGCTGGTCTTCTGGGTCTCGAACCCGGATGCCGCGAGTCGCCGCATCGCCTACGCGCGCACCGGGGACGGCTGGTCTCTCACGGCGCTGCCCGGCTGACGCCGATCGTCGCCGCAGGACGCGGCCAGCCTCACGCAGCGAGCGACAGATACGGCTCCCAGGCGGGCTCGGAGCGTTCGGTGCCGCGCACCGTCCACTGCGGGCCGCGGGGAGGTTGCGGTGCCCACCGCAGCTCCCACCCCATCTCCTGCGGGGTCCGATCGCCCTTCATGTTGTTGCAGCGCAGGCACGCGGCCACCAGGTTCTCCCACGAGTCGGCACCACCGCGCGAACGCGGCAGGACGTGGTCGATCGTGGTGGCGCCCTTGCCGCAGTAGGCGCAGCGGTGGGCGTCGCGGCGGAGGACCCCGCGGCGGGTGACCGGCACTCGGCGCGCCCCGGGCACGCGCACGTACCGGGTGAGGACGATCACCGCCGGCCGGTCGCACGCCCCCCGGATGCCCCAGACGGGATTGCCGTCCATGCGTTCGATGACGGTCGCCTTCTCGTTCATGACGAGCACGAGGGCTCTCTTGAACGAGACGACGGCCAGGGGTTCGTATCCGGCGTTCAGCACCAGTGTGCGCATGCGCGTTCCTCTCGAACGGCCGTCGATGGCTTCGACGGCTCTCCGTTGTCGACGTCGCGCAGGCGCGGCGGCGCGGGCACGAAAAAAGGCGCTGTCATGAAGACAGCGCCTTGAACCCACGACGAATGTCGCGGCAGTCGTGCACACGATGCCGAAGGACATAGCGGCCCACCGCATTCACGGTTCGAATGCGAGATCCTGTGTCCATGCGGCTCCCCCTCGGCTGTGCGAGCGTCGGGATCAGGCTAATGCACGTAGAGCCCGCCGGGGCGAATCAGAGGTGAACGAATGCCGCGTGTCGACGCAGACAGCGTCAGCGGACGTTCGCGACGAGGAAGTCCTCGGCGTTGGTCCACGATCCGTTGACGTAGATCTCGAGGTGCAGGTGGGTGCCGAACGCGCGGCCCGTGTCACCGACCTGGCCGATGATCTGTCCGGCACGCACGGTGTCGCCGACGACCACGCGACGGGTGCCGTACGACATGTGCGCGTACAGCGAGGTCACCGTGTTGCCGCCGATGTTGTGGGCGATCTTGACGTAGACGCCCCATCCGGGACCATCCTCGCTCGACTCGACCACGACGCCGTCGGCGATCGCGTAGATCGGGGTGTAGCGGTCGACCATGTAGTCGGTGCCCTTGTGGCCCGGGTACGGCTCACCGAAGTGGTTGAAGAACGGCAGGGGACGCACGACGGAGCCCGCCGGAGCGATCGTCTCGGCGAGCGAGCCGGAGTAGACCGAGGCATCGGCGGATGCGGTGGATGCCGCCGCGATGCGGGCAGCCGCCGCGGCTTTGGCGGCATCCTCGTTCTTCTTGGTCTGGATCTCTTCGGGCGTCGTCGCCGAATAGCTGTCGCGGGCCAGGGCGGCCGGCGTCGCTTCGGACGCGATCACGAGCGACTGCGCGTTCTCCGCGGCGACCTGCTGGAGCGTGACCGCTTCGGCGGGGCTCGACGTCGAGGCGGCGAAGGCCGGCGCGATCGCGACGGTGGCGATCAGACCGCCGACGGCGGCGACCGTGATGAAGCTGCGGACCGGATGGCCTCTGCGGCGCGAGCGTCGCGGCGCGGCGGCCGGCGTGACAGCCATTGCTCGCACAGCGGGGGCGGAGCCCGCGGAACGGGTCAACGCGCCGCGCTGTGCGCGGCTGCGCCGTGTCGGTGTCGTCGCTTCGGACTCGGGGATCTCCTGCGACGGGTCGTACTGTTCAGCCAATTGTCCTCCGGCGCCTCTGCGATACCGCTCGGGACGGTCCGCTGGTTCGTCGGCACTCGGTGTCAGGGCACAGATGTACGGGTGTCACCGCGCGAACGACGAACCGATGAGGCAATCCGTGCGGAGGTCCGTGGCGGGCTTCTCGCCACGTGGACTTTTCGAGGCTACCGGAAGGTAACGAATAAGTCACGCACAGGTGTTCATGCCCAGGCGCTTCCCGGGTGACGCTCAGGCGTGCGGGACCGCGTCGACGAGGAAGATGTGCGAGGCGACCTCGACCGGAAGCTCCAGTCCATCGACCTTGCCGGCCATCTGCACGAGGACGTAGCCCTCACTGAACCGGAAGTCGCCGACGCCTCCCGGCACGACGCCGGCGTCGCGCAGCTGCTCGAGGAGTTCGGGGTCGACCTGCACCGGCTCAGCGAGGCGCCGGACGGTGCCGTGCACCGGGCCGCCGGTCTCATTCAGCAGGCGCACGAGACCCACCACGCCGTCATCGAAGGTGCGGGCCGGCACGTCGCCCAGCTGGTCGAGGCCCGGGATCGGGTTGCCGTACGGCGACTCGGTGGGATGGCCCAGCAGCTCGATGAGGCGACGCTCGACGAGCTCGCTCATCACGTGCTCCCAGCGGCAGGCCTCTTCGTGCACGTACGCCCAGTCGAGACCGATCACGTCACTGAGCAGACGCTCCGCGAGGCGGTGCTTGCGCATGACGTCGACGGCCTTCTGCCGCCCGGGGATCGTGAGCTCCAGCGAGCGGTCGTCGGAGACCACGACCAGACCGTCGCGCTCCATACGTCCGATCGTCTGCGACACCGTCGGACCGGAGTGGCCGAGACGCTCCGAGATGCGCGCACGCAGAGGGACGATGCCTTCCTCCTCGAGCTCGAGGATGGTACGCAGGTACATCTCGGTGGTGTCGATCAGATCCGTCATGGGCAGGCCTCGTGCACGTTCGTGGGTGTGTTCTCAGCCTATCCGTTTCTCACGGCGACGCGGCGGGGCGCCGGCGGCGCTGACCCTAGAATCGGGAGCATGGCCCACGTCACGCTGCCCCGCGAGATCCTGCCCGCCGACGGTCGCTTCGGTTGCGGCCCGTCCAAGATCCGACCGGAGCAGCTCGCTGCCCTGGCGGGCCCCGGTGCGGTGCTGATGGGAACCTCGCACCGACAGGCCCCGATCAAGAACCTGGTGGGCCAGGTGCGCATGGGCCTCAGCGACCTGCTGCGTCTTCCCGACGGCTACGAGATCATCCTCGGCAACGGCGGCTCGACGGCGTTCTGGGACGCGGCCGCGTTCGGTCTCATCGAGCACCGCGCGCAGAACCTCGTCTTCGGCGAGTTCGGTGGCAAGTTCGCCGCTGCGGCCGCCGCGCCGTGGCTCGAAGCGCCGGACGTGCGCAAGGCGGATGCCGGAACGCGCACGGTCGCCGAGGCGGTCGAGGGTGTCGACGTGTACGCCTGGCCGCACAACGAGACCTCCACCGGTGTCGCGGCACCCATCTCCCGTGTCGCCGGCGACGAGGGCGCGCTCACCGTCATCGACGCGACGAGCGCGGCCGGTGGCATCAACTTCGCCGTCTCGCAGACGGACGTCTACTACTTCGCGCCCCAGAAGAACCTCGGTTCCGACGGCGGCCTGTGGTTCGCGGCCGTCTCCCCCGCCGCCATCGAGCGCATCGAGCGCGTGGCGGCATCTGGCCGCTACATTCCCGAGTTCCTGAGCCTGAAGAACGCGCTCGACAACTCGCGACTCAACCAGACGCTCAACACCCCCGCGGTCGCCACCCTCGTGCTGCTGGACAAGCAGCTCGAGTGGATCAACGGCAATGGCGGCCTCGGCTGGGCCGCCGCCCGCACGGCCGAGTCGTCGCAGGCCCTGTATCAGTGGGCCGAAAGCTCCGCGGCGGCGACCCCGTTCGTCGCCGATCCGGCCGACCGCTCCCCCGTCGTGGTCACCATCGACTTCGATGAGAGCGTGGATGCCGCGGCCGTCGCCGCGAGCCTGCGCGCCAATGGGATCGTCGACACCGAGCCGTACCGCAAGCTCGGACGCAACCAGCTGCGCATCGCCACGTTCGTCTCGATCGAGCCCGACGATGTCCGCCAGCTCATCAAGGCGATCGACTACACGATCGAGCACATGCGCGGCTGAGACCGACCGCCCCGCGCGGCGGCCTCAGTCCAGGGGTGACGGCCGTGGGTCCCGCACGGCCGCGACGATGGCCTCGATCGCGAATTCGGATGCCGTCCCGAGATCGAGCGCATCGGGCTCGAGCAGCCACTGCACCTGCAGGCCGTCGATGACGGCGAGGATCGCGGCGTCGCGCGAGGAGGTCTTGCAGTCCGCGCGGTTCACCGTCGCGTTCTGACGCCCGGTCATTGAGCGAGCGCCCCCGGCACGAGACGAAACGCCGCTAGGCCGTGTTGCTAAATGCTGTTGTGGGGCGGGTGGGCGATCCTTGAGGTGTGTCGCGAG
>NZ_JAUF01000069.1:0-898 GCF_000585455.1 Microbacterium sp. MRS-1 | reverse complement strand
AGGGGTCGAGGTCCCCGAGGATCAGTAGCGCCAACTGCTGCTCCAACCGAGGACCTCGACGTGTCTCACGATAGTTCGGGGTGCGCTGACGCGTGCTCTGCCGCCTGCCCGTGTTCCCGCTGCGACTTGCTGCTCGGCCTCGATGGGCTCCATGTCGAGGACGTTGACCGCCGTGACGGGCTGCTGATCGTGACCGTCTCGAGCCCGGCGGCACCGACCGGCTGCCCGTCGTGCGGGGTCGTCGCGACCGGCCGCGGACGCCGTCGACGGGTGCTTCACGATGTGCCCGGCGTGACGCGGGTGCGGATCGTGTGGCGGCAGCGGGTCTGGCGGTGCGACGAGGTGGGATGCGTGCGACGGACGTTCGTGGAGCAGCTCCCGGGTCTGGTGGCCCGGCGCGGGTCGATCACCACGCGCGCCGTCGGCTGGGCGATCGGGCAGCTGCGCCGCGAGCACGCCACCGTGCACGGTATCGCCCGTCAGCTCGGAACGTCGTGGAAGACGGTGTGGCGCGCTGTCGAGCCTGAGTTGGAGCGGCTCGCGGCCGACGAGTCCCGGTTCGAGAACGTCACCACGCTCGGTGTCGATGAGCACATCTGGCATCACGTCGACCCCCGCAAGCGCGGTCCGAAGGAGCTGACCGGGATGGTCGATCTGAGCCGCGACGCGGACGGGAAGACGCGGGCCAGGCTGCTCGACCTGGTGCCGGGCCGCTCCGGGAAGGCCTACGCGTCCTGGCTCGCCGAACGCGGCGAAGCGTTCCGGCAGAACGTGAAGGTCGCAGCTCTTGACCCGTTCGCCGGCTACAAGACCGCGATCTACGACAAGCTCGAAGACGCCACGGCCGTGCTGGACGCGTTCCACGTCGTCAAGCTCGGCACCGCCGCCGTCGACGAGG
>NZ_JAUF01000068.1:0-38893 GCF_000585455.1 Microbacterium sp. MRS-1 | reverse complement strand
CCTCGACCGCGAGGGCGCGTCGGAGCGGGCGTTCGGCGACACCTTCCACCACCCGCCGATTCGCGGCATCGGCGGCTGATACCGCCGGATCCGTCGTCACGGATCCGGACGAACGCAACGGAATCGGATGCCGCACCTCGCGGCATCCGATTCCGTTCTTCATGTCCGCGTCCGGTGGCGACGCCGGGGCAGGCTCAGCGCGAGGGCTGTGCCGCCCGCACGCGCAGATCGCGGGCGAGGCCGTCGCGCTGCTCGATCACGAGACGACGGAGGGCCCCCGGCGCGTCCGGGTGATCTCGCAACCAGGCGTCGGCGGCGTCGAGCGACGGGGATGCCGGGAACAGGCCGATCACCAGGCGACGGGCGATCTCGATCGACCGTGACTGCCAGGTGGGCAGGATACGTGCGAAGTAGTCGTCGTCGAAGTCGGCGACCAGGTCACGGCGTCCGCCCGCGCGCACGCCGGCGATCGTGGCATCGAGGTGATCGTTGGTCAGCGTCTCGTCGCTCCATGCCGCCTGCCACGCCGCGGCGCGGACGGATGCCGCGGGGTGAGCGGTCCGCGCGGTCCGCGCGGCCACGCGTCCCGACGCGGTGTCATCGGTGCGCAGCTCGCGTGCGATGTCTGCCTCGTCGGCGTCTCCGCTCGTGGCGAGGGCGATGAGCCACGCCCAGCGGAGCTCGGGGTCCAGCGGCAGACCCGCCGGCGGCGGGATGGCTCCGGACAGCGCTGCCCGCAGGTCGGCGGCGCGGTCGCCGCAGACCGATGTCGCGGTGCCGACCGTACGTGCCCAGATGAGCTGAGCGTCAGAGCCCGGTGTCGCGTGGCTCAGCGCATTCCACGCCGTGTCCAGCCACTGCGCGGCCAGCGGGGCGCGGTCATCATCCGCGGCGAAATGGCCGATCGTGAACGCGGCGCGGGCCGTCGCATCCGTCAGCAGCGCCGCATCCGTCTCCTCCGGCGCATGGCGCGCGACGATGTCGATGTAGCGCCGCGCGGGCAGGATGCCGTCGCGCGTCGCATTCCACAGTGCCGCCCAGATCACGGCGCGCGCGAGCGCGTCGTCGATCGTCGACAGACCGCGGGCGACGGCCGCGGTGGACGCGGCATCCAGACGGACCTTCGCATAGGTGCGATCGTCGTCGTTGGGGACGACGAGGACGACGTCATCACGCCGGGCCCCCTCGAGCGGCGTGCGCGGTGCGACGACATCGGTCGCGATCTCGCCGCGGCGCACGAGACGCCCGCCCGCGTCGCCGTACAGCCCCACGGTCACCCGGTCGGGGCGTACCGTCGAGACGGCCAGCTCCAAGCCGTCCGACGTGCGCTCGGCACTGAGCTCGGTGACACCGGTCGTCTGCAGCCACGCTGCGCTCCACGCCGCCAGATCACGCCCCGACGCCTCCTCGAGAGCCGTGAGAAGGTCGGGGAGGGTCGTGTTGCCGAAGGCGTGTCGGGCGAAGTAGCGCTGCGCTCCGCGGAAGAAGGCCTCCTCCCCCACGAAGCCGACGAGCTGCTTGAGCACCGACGCGCCCTTTGCGTACGTGATGCCGTCGAAGTTGAGCTTGGCGGCTTCCAGATCAGGGATATCGGCGACGATCGGGTGCGTGGTGGGCAGCTGGTCCTGCGTGTATGCCCATCCCTTGCGCCGGGTGGCGAAGCTGACCCACGCGTCCGGGAAGCCCCCCACGGCCGCGGCAGCATGCGTGCCCATGTAGTCGGCGAACGACTCCTTCAGCCACAGGTCATCCCACCATCGCATCGTCGCCAGATCGCCGAACCACATGTGGGCCATCTCGTGCAGGATCGTGTTCGCGCGGGCTTCGTACTGCGCGGTCGTCGACGCACCGCGGAACACGTACGCCTCGGTGAAGGTCACCAGTCCGGGGTTCTCCATGGCCCCGAGGTTGTACTCGGGGACGAAGATCTGGTCGTACTTCCCCCAGGGGTACGGGAAGTCGAACGCGTCCTCGAAGAACGACAAGCCCCGTCGGGTGATGTCGAGGATCTCGTCGGCGTCCAGGTGAGCGGCGAGCGACGCGCGGCAGAGCACACCGAGAGCGATGGGGGCCTGCGTGCCGCGATGCGTGCCGTCGACGCGATGGTAGGGACCCGCGGCGACGGCGGTGATGTAGCTCGACAGCGGCAGCGTCTCGGTGAAGTGCACGCGCACTCCCCCGGCGACCTCGTCGCGCGAAGTCTCGGCGCCGTTGGACAACACCTCCCAGCCCGTCGGGGCGGCGACGGTGAAGCGCCAGCGCGCCTTCATGTCCGGCTGCTCGAAGCACGGGTAGACGCGACGGCAGTCGGCAGGCTCGTACTGGGTGTACAGATAGGTGGCGTCATCGACGGGGTCGCGGAAGCGGTGCAGACCCTCACCGGACGTGCTGTACCGCGCCGTCGCGTGAATGCGCACCACATTCGGCGTCGTCGCGTCGACCACGAGTCCCCGCAGACGGATGCGCGCACCGTCCCACTCGACCGGTTGCGCACGGTCGTTGACGATCACCTCGATGACGCTCTCACCGATGAAGTCGACCCACGTGGTGTCGGTCACTGCCGTGAACGCGAACGTCGACCGCGTGGGAAATGTCGTCGCCGCGGCATCCGGGGCTGAACGCAGGTCGAGGTCGACCTCGACGGTGTGCAGTCGGATGCCGGCGGCGCGAGCCGCCGTCTCTTCGCGAGTGAGGTTGGCGGAACTCATTGCTCCATGCTGTCACGCCGGACGTTGTGATATTTTCCGAACATGTTCACTTCTGAAGGGCCCGCGTCTACGAAAAGCGAACGCACGCGTGCCCGGCTTCGCGAGGTGGCGCTCGCCTCGTTTCGCGAGCGCGGATACGAAGCGACGACCATGCGCCTCATCGCGCAGGAGGCGGGCGTGTCGGTGGGTAACGCCTACTACCACTTCGCCACCAAGAACGACCTGGTCCAGGAGCTGTACCTCGACGTGCAACGCCGCCATCGGGCGGCGGCCGAACCGACCCTCGCCGACACGGACGATCTCGTCGAACGCATCGCCATCGTCTACCGCACCGGGCTCGACGAGCTGACGGCGTACCACGAGCATGCGGCGGAGTTCCTCTCTGCTGCCGTCTCCCCACGCTCGGAGATCAACCCGCTCGCCGAGGCGTCCGGCCAGGCGCGCGCCATCACGGAAGCACTCTTCGGGGAAGCGGTGGACGGCGCACGTTCCGGAACCGTCCCGAGCGATCTCCGTCAGGCGCTGCCCACGGTGCTCTTCCTCGGGCATCTCCTGCTGGCGCTCTTCTGGGTCTACGACCGCTCCGACGGTCAGCAGCGGACGCGGCGCCTGCTCGATCGCGGCCTTGCACTGCTGCGGACGACGCTGCCGCTTGCACGATTGCCCATCGTGCGCGGCGTCGTCCGCGAGCTTCTGGAGCTCATCGCCGAGGCCGGGCGCTGAACCCTCCGTCGGCAGCGGGCGCGTTCACACGCGAGCAGCTGTGGCGCGGTGCGCTGCACGCGTGGCTCGGGTTCGTGACGCTGCTCACGATCGCTGCTTTCGTGTGGGCAGCGCTTGCCAGCATGAGGCCCCTCACCCCGCCAAGCGTCGGCGCGGCGGTCTACGCTGCCGGCTGGGTCGCCGCTGTCGGCGGCGTCGTCTCGATCTTCGTGACCGTCCTGGGACTGCCCGTCGCCGCGCTTGTCGGCTATGCGCTTCGCGGCGTGCGTCGCCGATGGGTTCATCTCAGTGCGTTCGCTGCCTTCGGCATCGCCATCGGTGCGGCGGTGGTGAGCATCTTCACTGCGATGTCGCGACCGGCGATGCTCGATCCTGTGATGGTCGGCGTTGTCATCGCGGTGTGCGCGGGCGCGACGGTCTACGGCCGATGGCAGGCCGACCGAACGCCGAATCGACGTGATCCCCCGATCGAGGAGGAGGATCGCCCGCTCCGCGGCTGACGGGGTTCAGCCCCGCGCGTCGCCGTGGTCGGCGTGTTCGGAGCTGTCGGCGCCGCCCCGCACGGTCCAGATCGCCCCAGTATCGGTGGACGGACGGGCGATCGGAATGCGGGTGCCGAGCACCTGTGCGACGACGTCCTGCGCGATCTTCGCGGCCGACAGGCCGGCGTCTTCGAGGATCTGCTCCCGGCTTGCGTGATCGATGAAGGCATCGGGCAGGCCGAGCTCGTCGACTGCCGTGTCCACGCCCGCCTCGCGCAGCACCTGACGCACGCGCGTTCCGACACCACCCACGCGGATGCCGTCCTCGATCGTGATCACCAGGCGATGGGCGGCAGCGAGCTTCACGATCGAGGGCTGCACGGGCACGACCCAGCGCGGGTCGACGACGGTCGCTCCGATCCCCTGGGCACGGAGGCGCTCGGCGACCTCGACCGCGAGCTGCGTCATCGGGCCGATGCCGACGAGCAGGACATCCTCGGCGCCGTCCTGCCACAGCACGTCGACACCGTCGGAGAGGCGTTTGAGGGCCGGCTGATCCACCGCGACGGCGCCCTTCGGAAAGCGGATCACCGTGGGCGCGTCATCGACGGCGATCGCCTCGTCGAACTCCTCCCGCAACCGCGCCTCGTCGCGGGGCGCGGCGATGCGGATGCCGGGCACCAGCTGCAGCATCGCGAGATCCCACACGCCGTGGTGGCTGGGGCCGTCGGGTCCGGTCACACCGGAGCGATCGAGAACGAACGTCACGCCCGCGCGATGCAGGGCCACATCCATCAGCACCTGGTCGAAGGCGCGGTTCATGAACGTCGCATAGATCGCGACCACCGGGTGCAGTCCGCCGAAGGCGAGGCCCGCCGCCGAGGCCACCGCGTGCTGCTCGGCGATGCCGACGTCGTAGACGCGATCGGGGAAGCGCTGCGCGAACGGCTGCAGGCCCGTCGGACGCAGCATCGCCGCCGTGATCGCGATGACATCGTCGCGTCGCTCCCCCGCCGCCACGAGTGCGTCAGCGAAAGCGTCGGTCCAGGCGACGGCATCCGAGGAGCCCAGCGGCTCGCCCGTCGCCGGGTCGATCTTGCCGACGGCGTGGAACTGATCGGCCTCGTCGTTGCGTGCGGGCTCGTAGCCGCGGCCCTTCTCGGTGATGACGTGCACGATCACCGGGGCACCGTAGTCCTTGGCCAGCTGCAACGTTTCCTGCAGCGCGACGAGATCATGCCCGTCGATCGGACCGAGGTACTTGATGTCGAGGTTCGAGTACAGCGCCTCGTTGTTCGAGAAGCGCGAGAGGAATCCATGCGTGCCGCCGCGTACACCGCGGTAGACGGCGCGACCCATCGGCCCGAGGCGGCGGAAGAAGGATGCCGAGCTCTTGCGCAGGCTCTCATACCCCTCGGTGGTGCGCACGCGGTTCAGGTAGCGCGCCATGCCGCCGATCGTGGGCGCATAGGAGCGCCCGTTGTCGTTGACGATGATGACGAGGTTGCGATCGTTGTCGTCGGAGATGTTGTTCAGCGCCTCCCAGGTCATCCCGCCGGTGAGCGCGCCGTCTCCGACGACCGCGACGACGTGGTGATCCTTGCGTCCGGTGCGCGTCAGGGCTCGCGAGATGCCGTCCGCCCAGCTGAGGGAACTCGAGGCGTGCGAGGACTCGACGACGTCGTGCACGCTCTCCGCCCGCTGCGGGTAGCCGGCGAGGCCGCCGCGCGAGCGCAGCCCGCGAAAGTCCTGACGCCCGGTCAGCAGCTTGTGCACGTACGACTGGTGACCCGTGTCGAACACGAAGGGATCATTGGGTGAGTCGAAGACGCGGTGCAGAGCGATGGTCAACTCCACCACACCGAGATTCGGTCCGAGATGGCCTCCCGTGCGCGCGACGTTCTCGACGAGGAAGTCACGGATCTCCTGCGCGAGCTGCTCGAGCTGCTCGGCGGTCAGGGAGTCCAGGTCGCGCGGACCCGTGATCGAAGCGAGCAGACTCATCCTCCGAGTCTACGTCTCGCCAACGCCGACGCCCCGGCATCGGCGTCCCCTTGCGGGGACCGATGCCGGGGCGTTATAACCGGCGCTCAGACGAGCGAACGCAGCACGTACTGCAGGATGCCGCCGTTGCGGTAATAGTCGGCTTCACCGGGGGTGTCGATGCGCACCTTGGCGTCGAAGACGATCGTCTCCTTGCCCTCCGGCGAGAACTCGCTGGGTGCCGCGGTGACCTTCACCGTCTTCGGGGTGACCCCTTCGTTCAGCTGCTCCAGGCCCTCGATCGAGACGATCTCGGTACCGTCCAGGCCGAGCGAGGCCCAGCTCTGGCCCTCGGGGAACTGCAGCGGGACGACGCCCATGCCGATGAGGTTCGAGCGGTGGATACGCTCGAAGCTCTCGGTGATGACGGCCTTGACGCCCAGCAGCGACGTGCCCTTCGCGGCCCAGTCGCGCGACGATCCCGAGCCGTACTCCTTGCCGCCGAAGACGACGAGCGGGGTGCCCTCGGCGCGGTAGTTCTCGCAGGCGTCGAAGATGTACGACTGCGGGCCGCCGGCCTGCGTGAAGTCGCGGGTGAAGCCGCCTTCGACGATCTGACCGTCGTTGACCGCGGCGACCAGCTCGTTCTTCAGGCGGATGTTCGCGAAGGTGCCGCGGATCATGACCTCGTGGTTGCCGCGGCGCGATCCGTAGGAGTTGAAGTCCTTCTGCGCGACGCCGTGCTCGGTGAGGTACTGGGCGGCGGGGGTTCCGGCCTTGATGTTTCCCGCGGGCGAGATGTGGTCGGTGGTGACCGAGTCGCCGAGGGTCGCCATCACCCGTGCGCCGTGGATGTCGCTCACCGGGGTGAGGTCCATCGACATGCCCTCGAAGTACGGTGCCTTGCGGACGTAGGTCGAATCGGCATCCCACTCGAAGACGGGGCCCTCGGGGGTGGGCAGGCTCGTCCAGCGCTCGTCACCGTCGAAAACGGTGGCGTACTGCTTGATGAACTGGTCGCGCGAGATCGACGAGTCGATGACCTCCTGGACCTCGTCCGGCGAGGGCCAGATGTCCTTGAGGAACACGTCGTTGCCCTCGGCATCCTTCCCGAGCGGGTCGGTCTCGAAGTCGAAGTGCATCGATCCGGCGAGGGCATACGCGACGACGAGGGGCGGCGAGGCGAGGTAGTTCATCTTCACGTCGGGGCTGATGCGGCCCTCGAAGTTGCGGTTGCCCGAGAGTACCGCCGTGACGGCGAGATCGTTCTCGTTGATCGCCGCCGAGACCTCTTCGATGAGGGGTCCCGAGTTGCCGATGCAGATGGTGCAGCCGTAGCCGACCGTGTAGAAGCCGAGGCCCTCGAGGTCCTTGTCGAGGCCGGACTTCTCGTAGTAGTCGGTGACGACCTTCGAACCGGGGCCGAGCGTCGTCTTGACCCACGGCTTCTGCGTGAGGCCCTTGTTGCGCGCCTTGCGGGCGAGCAGGCCCGCGGCGATCATCACCGAGGGGTTCGACGTGTTGGTGCAGGAGGTGATGGCGGCGAGCGTCACGGCGCCGTTGTCGAGCAGATAGGACTCACCTGCCGGTGACGTGACCGGCACGGGGTTGGATGCCGCGGCCGGCGCCCCGCTGGAGATGCGTACGTCGCGCGTCGCGGGCTCCTCCTCGCCCGGGGTGGAGCCCGGGTCGGATGCGGGGAACGAGTGGATCGAGTCGAGGTCGACGATCGAGTTGGACACCGACGGGGTCGTGTAGTTGACGATGTCCTTCTCGAACTGCGTCTTCGCCTCGCTGAGGAGGATGCGGTCCTGGGGACGCTTCGGGCCGGCGATCGACGGCACGACCGTCGAGAGGTCGAGCTCCATGTACTCGCTGAAGACCGGCTCGCTGTCAGCGTCGTGCCAGAGCTTCTGCTCCTTGGCGTACGCCTCGACGAGGGCCACCGCCTGCTCGTCGCGGCCCGTGAGTCGCAGGTATTCCAGCGTGACGTCGTCGATGGGGAAGATCGCCGCGGTCGAGCCGAACTCCGGGCTCATGTTTCCGATGGTGGCGCGGTTGGCGAGCGGGACGGAGGCCACGCCGGCACCGTAGAACTCGACGAACTTGCCGACGACGCCGTGCTTGCGGAGCATGTCGGTGATGGTGAGCACGACGTCCGTCGCCGTCACGCCGGCGGGGATGTCGCCGGTCAGCTTGAAGCCGACGACGCGCGGGATGAGCATCGAGACGGGCTGGCCGAGCATCGCGGCCTCGGCCTCGATGCCGCCGACGCCCCAGCCGAGCACGCCGAGACCGTTGACCATGGTCGTGTGCGAGTCGGTGCCGACGCAGGTGTCGGGGTAGGCGCGCAGCACCCCGTCGCGGCCGGTGCGGTCGTAGATGACCTTCGCGAGGTGTTCGATGTTCACCTGGTGCACGATGCCGGTCCCCGGGGGGACGACCTTGAAGTCGTCGAACGCGGTCTGACCCCAGCGCAGGAACTGATAACGCTCGCCGTTGCGCTCGTACTCGATCTCGACGTTGCGCTCGAGCGCGTTCTCGGTGCCGAACAGGTCGGCGATGACGGAGTGGTCGATGACCATCTCCGCCGGCGACAGCGGGTTGATCTTCGCCGGGTCGCCGCCGAGGGCCGTGACGGCCTCACGCATGGTGGCGAGGTCGACGATGCACGGCACGCCGGTGAAGTCCTGCATGACGACGCGCGCCGGGGTGAACTGGATCTCGGTGTCGGGCTCGGCGTCGGCATCCCAGTTGCCGAGGGCCTCGATCTGCGACTTCGTGACGTTCGCGCCGTCCTCGGTGCGAAGCAGGTTCTCGAGGAGCACCTTCAGGCTGAACGGGAGCTTCTCGTAACCGGCGACGGTGTCGATCCGATAGATCTCGTAGTCGGTGCCACCGACCGTGAGGGTGCTCTTGGCTCCGAAGCTGTCAACAGTGGACACGTCTGCTCTCCTTCGTTGGGAGTTCCTGAGGCCGCGGGCTCAGTCGGTCGGCGGGGTCAGGGTCGGGCATGGACGGCCGTCGCCTGATTCTCCATCTTCCCCGCCGCCGCGGCGGCGGGCTAGTGAGGTTGTCCTTACCCGGCGATGTCGACCTGGGCGCATCGAGGGCGGAGGAATTTATCTTGATATCAAGATAAATCTATCACGCCGCGGATGCCGAGTCGGTCTCGTGCGGGCGGGGGTAGACAGCCCGAACGGCGAGCCAGGTGACGGCGACGAGCGGGGCGAACAACGGCAGGCCCATCACGAGCTTGAGAGTGCCGAGGGTCGTCACATCGCCGGCGAAGTAGAAGGGCAGCTGCACCGCGAGGCGCAGGTAGAACAGTGCGGCCCAAGCGATCGCGAGCCAGAAGAACACACGGCGCTTGCGCGGATCGACGCGCCACCGCGTGCCCTCGTTCATGAGGAAACCCACGGCCAGCCCGATCAGGGACCAACCGATCAGCGCCGAGACGAGGAATGCCGTCCCATAGGCCGCGTTGGTGATCAGGCCGGGAACGAAGTTGTCCTGTCCTCGCCCGGTCCACAGGGCCAGGACCGCGGCGACACCGGTCGCAATGAGTCCTCCCAGTGCGGCACTGACGGGCGAGCGCTGCATGAGGCGGACGATCGTGAAGATCGCCGCTGCGCCCACGGAGATCGCGAGAGAGAGCGCGAGGTCGGCCGTGGTCGTGAACAGCACGACGAACGCGAGTCCGGGAAGCACGCTCTCCAGCACGCCCCGCCAGCCGCCCATGGCGGCCCAGACGACGTGTCCGGTGTGCGACTGTCGGGACGGATCGAGGCCGGCCCGTCGCGCCGCATTGCCCAGTGCGCTTCCGAGAAGATCCGACGCCGACGGTGGTGGTGGCGTGAGCGGATCGGATGCCGCGTCCTCGGGCTCGTGTGCGGGCGAGCTCATGCGGTGCCGGGGGCGGCGGGCATCTTCAGCGGGATGAGATCGCGCGGCGGCATGGGGCTACCGCCGCGCACCACGACGATCGAGCGGAAGAGATCCTCCACGCGCGCAGCCGCCTCGACGTCGGTCGTGGCCGCTCCCCCGATCACCCCGCGCAGGAACCAGCGGGGTCCGTCGACACCGACGAACCGTGCCAGCCGCTTGCCGGCCACCGCGTCGGGCCCGCTCACCACGGGAACCTCCGCGAGCAGTTCGGCGCCGAGCGGGCCGTGGCGCTCCTCCACGCGCCCGCCTTGCTGGCGGATCTGCTGGCGGATCTGGTCGCGGGTCTCTTCCCACAGTCCGCTGGAGCGCGAGGCGGCGAACGGCTGCACCTGCAGGGTCGAATCGGCGTAGTCGAGCCCGACCGCGACGATGCGCTTGGTCTGCTCCTCGACTTCGAGGCGAAGGTTCAGTCCCTCGCGCGGGAGCACCTTGATGCCACCGAGATCGATGTAGGGGCGAACGGGGTTCGCCTCCGCCTCGTCGAAGGGCCCCGTCGACGCGCGGTCGCCTGTGCCGGTGGGCTGCAGTTCATCGCTCATGCGGTGACTCCTGTCTGATAGCCCGTCGAGCCGAACCCGCCCTCGCCGCGTGCGGTGTCGGGCAAGTCGTCGACGGGGAGGAAGCGGACGCGCGGGACGGGCATGACGATGAGCTGTGCGATGCGGTCGCCCACGGCGATGTCGTACGCCTCGCGCGTATCGGTGTTCAGGAGCGCGACCTTGATCTCACCGCGGTACCCCGCGTCGATCGTTCCGGGCGCGTTGACGATGGTGATGCCGTGCTTCGCGGCCAGACCGCTGCGGGGCACGACGAAAGCGGCGTATCCGTCCGGCAGGGCGATGCGCACGCCCGTGCCCACCAGTGCGCGGGCGCCCGGTTCGAGTCTCACGCTCTCGGAGGAGACCAGATCTGCGCCGGCGTCGCCGGGATGTGCGTAGACGGGAACCTGCGGCGCGATAATGGGAACGTCCACGGATTCGATCACTCCACGAGGGTAATGCACATCGCCGCTCCAGCCGCTCCCGTTTCCGACGTCCGCTACCGCGAACGGCTCAGTCCGTCGCTGTGGACGCTGCTCAGCTCGGCGGTGGTGGCGCCGATGGTCGCACTGGTGTTCGTCCCGCTGGATCCGACCATCGCCCTCGCCGCGGGAATCGCCGTGGGTGCGGTCCTGATCTGCCTGCTCGTCTTCGCGTCTCCGGTCGTGGAGGTGCGAGGCGGCGAGCTGCGAGTCGGTCGCGCGCATATCCCGGTCGATCAGCTGGGCACCGCCGAGCCGTTGTGGGCAGACGAGGCGCGTGCTGCGCGTGGTCCTCAGCTGTCCGCGAAGGCATGGCACATGTTCTGCGGCGGGATCGACCCCGTGGTTCGCGTTCCCGTCCTCGATCCCGGCGACCCCGTCACGGAGTGGGTGTTCGCGACGCGCACGCCTGACCGGGTGGTCGCCGCGATCACGCGTGCGCAGTCGCGCTGAGATCAGCTCGACAGCGGGATCGGCTCTGCGGGGCCGAGGGTTCTCAGGCGCACTCGATGCAGACGGCGCCGCCCGCGATCTCGTGGTCGATCTGGGTGCGGTGCTTCACGAGGAAGCACTCGACGCAGGTGAATTCGTCTTCCTGCGGCGGCAGGACGACCACGTCCAGCTCCAGGTCGGAGAGGTCGGCGCCGGGCAGCTCGAAGCCGGAGGGGTTGTCGGCATCCTCGACGTCGACGGCCCCGGACATCTTGTCGGGAACGCGCTCCTTCAGAGCCTCGATCGACTCGCTGTCGTCGTCGGTCTTACGGGGGGCGTCGTAATCGGTCGCCATGCTCTCAACTTCCAGGTGTGTTGCCAAAGTGCCGACTCGCGGCCGGGGGGACCGACGTGGGGCGGCGATAGTTTGCACGACGGGTTCGGATTTCGCAAATGATCGTCGTGTGCGTGCCCGCTTCCGGCGGGTGCGTCGCATGGAACTCGCGGCGCGCCCGCGATATTCCCGAGTGCGGCGAAGTGCTGTGACAGCATGGCCCCGGCAATCGAATCGTGCCCGAACAGGGAACGGGAGGGTGTTTCGCATGGAACAGCTCAAGGTGATCGGAACCGAGGAAGGTGTCCTCGTTCTCGCCACGGAGTCCGGCGAACGGTACGCGCTGCCGATCGACGAGACGCTGCGCAGCCAGCTGCGCCGCGCACAGCGCGACAACGAGCCGCGTGCAGCGCGACCGAGCCCTCGCGACATCCAGGCGCATATCCGTTCCGGTATGTCGGCGCAGGAGGTCGCGGAGCTGCTCGGCGCTCGTCTGGAGGACGTGCAGCGCTTCGAGCGTCCCGTTCTCGCCGAGCGTGAGCACATCGTGGGCCAGGCGTTGGCCGTCCCGGTGCTGATCGCGGGAGAGCTCGATGCCGCGGCGCAGCCGACGTTCGGTGTCGCGGTGCGGGCCAAGCTCGCCGAAGCGGGCGCGAGCGGTGAACGGTGGACCAGCTGGAAGGACGAGGACGGCTGGGTCGTCAAGCTCGAGTTCACGGCGAACGAGGTCGACCACGACGCACGGTGGGGCTTCGACCCGCGCCGCAGCAGTCTCGCTCCGCTCAACGCCGATGCGACCCAGCTCTCTCGTCAGGGGTCGCTCCCCGAAGGACTGATCCCCCGCCTGCGCGCGCTCGATGCGTCGCCGCTGAAGGATGCGTCGCGGTTCGACTCCGGTGCGTTCGTCCCGCGGCGTCTGGACGCCGATTCCCTCGCTCCCGAAGCGGACATCACGCGGCCGGACGTGCGCGTGCCCGTCGCGCCCGCGGTTCAGGATGCCGCGATCAAGCGCGCTCCCGACCACGCGGTCACATCGGCCGAGACAGCAGACCTCCTCGAGGCGCTGCGCCGCCGTCGCGGCCAGCGTGAGCCCATGCCCGCGGAGGAGTCGGCCACGGAGCGTCCGCACTCCCCCGTGGCCCTGTTCGACGCACTCGAGCCCGGCTACGACGAATCGGCGACGGATGCCGAGGACTCGGCATCCGCGATGGAAGACACCGTCATCAGCGATTCGTCTCGCCGCAAGGGGCGCACCTCGATGCCGTCGTGGGACGAGATCGTCTTCGGAGCGCGCACCGAAGACGGGTGAGTCGCGTCGAGGTCGGCGCGGGACGGATGCTCAGCCCTTCGCGAGCGCGCCGAGTCTGATGAGCGGGACGATGCGTTCCTGATCGGTCAACGATCCGTGCTGGCCGATCATCCGCTGTGGCTTCTTGTCGGCCAGGCGGTCGTCGTAGTAGGCCACCGCGCTGCGGGCCGCGACGAGCACGTCGCCGATGCGGGGGCGGACGTCGGGGTGCACCGCGGCGCCGTACAGGCCGGCATCGATCGCTTCGTCGCGCGTCATCACCCACGAGCGCGACTGCTCGGCCTCACTCCAGCGCTCCGCGACGGCGCGAGACTCGCGGTCCTCCGTGTAGAGCTGCAGCATTCGAGGCTCCCCCGCCACCAGCCGCACACCCTGGAGCAGCGGATCGCCGTCCCGCAGCAGCACCTGCCGATGAGCCGGCACGTCGACCATGCCGTGGTCAGCCGTGACGAGGGCGCCGACACCCGGGGCGAGCTGAGCGTCGAACCGGCGAAGGTCCGCGTCGAGCTCCTCCAGTCCTTGCAGCCACTGCGCGGACTCCCACCCGTAGGCGTGTCCGAGGGTATCGAGCTCCGGGATGTACACGTAGACCAGTGCGCCGGGGTGCGCGGCCGCGCGCGCCGCGGCAGCGGCGAGACGCTCGGACGGCGTCGCGGCGGCGACGAACTCCGCCCCGCGCTGGATCGCCTGCGTGAAGCCGCTGTCGCGATACAGCCCCTTGGTCACCACGAAGGTGGGACGTCCGGCGTGGGCTTCCCGTTCGAGCAGGGGCGCCGAGCGCTGCCAGGTCATCGGGTCGAGTCCGTCGCTCTCCCACCCCTTGAGCTGGTTGGGCGCGATATCGGTCCCCGGGATACGGGCACGGTATCCGACGATTCCGTGGGCGCCGGCGTCGGTCGCCGTGAGAAGCCCGGTGAGGGCCGTGGCCGTCGTCGAGGGAAAAGTGCTGCGCGCGGCATCCTTCTTCGTCATCGCGCCCGTCAGAAACCGGGCGTGTCCGGCCCGGGCAGTGAGGTTCCCGCGACCGAGACCGTCGACGAGGATCAGGATCGCCGATCGGGCCGGCGCGAACCAGTCACCGTCGCCCGTCAGCGACGCAAGCAATTGCGGCACGATGGCGGTGAGGCTCCGGGCTGTGGGCGGGTCCGCGGGTAGGCTGAACGACATCGGGGCCAGTCTCGCACATGGCGCGCGGCCCCACTTCCCGGCCCACCCGAGCACCGAGGGAACCGCAGATCCATGGCAGCTTCGCGCACCGCGTCCATTCCTGAAGACCACGGCCGCATCGAGGATGTCGATGTCTCCGCCGAGATGCAGGACTCGTTCCTGGAGTACGCGTACTCGGTCATCTACTCGCGCGCTCTCCCCGATGCCCGCGACGGTCTCAAGCCGGTGCAGCGGCGCATTCTGTTCCAGATGGCGGACATGGGGCTGCGGCCCGACCGCGGGCACGTCAAGAGCGCCCGCGTCGTCGGCGAGGTCATGGGAAAGCTGCACCCGCACGGCGACTCGGCGATCTACGACGCCCTCGTGCGCCTGGCCCAGCCGTTCGCGCTGCGGGTGCCCCTGGTCGACGGCCACGGCAACTTCGGCTCGCTCGACGACGGGCCCGCGGCGGCTCGTTACACGGAGGCGCGCCTCGCTCCCGCCGCCCTCGCCCTCACGGAGAACCTCGACGAGGACGTCGTGGACTTCGTCCCGAACTACGACGGGCAGTTCCAGCAGCCGGCGGTCCTCCCCGCCGCATTCCCCAACCTGCTCGTCAACGGCGCCTCCGGCATCGCGGTGGGCATGGCGACCAACATGGCTCCGCACAACCTCAACGAGGTCGTCGCCGCCGCGATCCATCTGCTCGAGAACCCCGACGCCACGACGGCTGAGCTGATGGAGTTCGTCCCCGGACCGGACCTCCCCGGCGGCGGCATCATCGTCGGACTCGACGGCATCACCGAGGCCTACGAGACCGGACGTGGAACCTTCCGCACGCGTGCCAAGACATCGATCGAGTCGCTCGGCCCCCGCCGCACCGGCATCGTCGTGACGGAGCTGCCGTACATGGTGGGCGCCGAGCGCGTCATCGAGAAGATCAAAGACGCGGTCAACGCCAAGAAGCTCACGGGCATCGCTGACGTCAACGATCTCACCGACCGCAACCACGGCCTGCGCCTCGTCATCGGCATCAAGACCGGCTTCGATCCCGCGGCCGTCCTCGAGCAGCTCTACCGGCTCACGCCGCTCGAGGACTCGTTCGGCATCAACAACGTCGCCCTCGTGGACGGGCAGCCGCAGACCCTCGGTCTCAAGCCGCTGCTGCGGGTGTACCTCGATCACCGTATCCAGGTCGTGACGCGCCGCAGCCGCTACCGCCTCGCGCGCAAGCAGGAACGCCTCCACCTCGTCGAGGGTCTTCTCATCGCGATCCTCGACATCGACGAGGTCATCCAGGTCATCCGCGCCTCCGACGACACCGAGCAGGCGCGTGCGAAGCTCATGAGCGTCTTCGACCTGTCGCAGGTGCAGGCCGAATACATCCTGGAGTTGCGTCTGCGGCGTCTCACGCGTTTCTCCCGGATCGAGCTGGAGTCCGAGCAGGACACGCTCAAGAAGGAGATCGCCGACCTCCAGGCTCTGCTGGCCAGCGATGTGCTCCTCCGGCAGCACGTCGCCCGAGAGCTGGATGCCGCGGCCGAGACCTTCGGCACACCCCGCCGCACCCTTCTGCTCAACGGCGGACCCGTCGCAGCGCGCTCACGCAGCGCCGCAGCGGCAGACCTGCAGATCGCCGACTCCCCCTGCCGCGTGCTCCTGTCCGCGACCGGGCGGATGGTGCGCGCCGATCTCGGCGAGTCCGGCGAGATCGTCGCTCCGACGCGGCGGGCGAAGCACGACGGCATCCTGTCCGCTGTCGACACGACGACGAGGGGCGAGCTCGGTGCAGTGACAACGCGCGGCCGGCTGGTGCGCTTCTCGCCCGTCGATCTGCCGTCGGTGCCGGCCAATGCCGTGCAGCTCGCAGCGGGCACCCGCGCCGATCAGTACCTCGGTCTGGGATCGGGTGAGCACGTCGTGGCCGTCGTGCCGTTGGGTGACGTCGTCATCGCGCTGGGCACCGCACAGGGAGTCGTCAAACGCGTTGCGACCTCGGAGCTCGCGCCCGGAAAGCACGAGGCCGAGATCATCGCGCTGAAGGACGGAGACCTCGTGGTGGGCGCTGCCGTGGCCCCCGACGGCGCTGAACTCGTCTTCGTGGCCTCCGACGCTCAGCTCCTGCGCTTCGATGCTGCGAGCGTGCGACCGCAGGGCCGCGCGGCGGGGGGCATGGCCGGAGTCCGGCTGAGCACGGGAGCCTCCGTCGTGGCCTTCAATGTGGTGACTGAACCGGCCGATGCCGTGGTCGTCACGATCGCCGGTTCATCCCAGGCGATCGCCGGAACCGACGCGGGCAGCGCGAAGGTGTCGCTGTTCGAGGAGTTCCCGCCGAAGGGCCGCGCCACCGGCGGTGTGCGCGCCCAGCGCTTCCTGAAGGGCGAGGATGTCCTCACCCTCGCCTGGGTCGGTACAGAGCCCCGTGGGCTTGCTGCAGACGGTGCTGTGCGCACGCTGCCGGACGCGGGCGCGAAGCGGGATGCGTCCGGTCACCCGCTGGATGCCGTTGTCGCTGCCGTGGGCGCGGCGATCGCCTGACGAGCGTCAGCCCAGGGACACGAGACCGTACTGGGTCGCACGGATCAGCACTTGGATGCGATCGCGCACACCCCACTTCGCCGTGATGCGGCCGAGGTGTGACTTGACGGTCGCCTCGGACACGAACATGGCGGCGGCGATCTCGGCGTTCGACATTCCCTGGGCAAGAAGGGTGACCACTTCGAGCTCCCGTTCGGTGAGCTCCTCCTCTCGGCCCAGCTGGCGCGGCGCGGGAGGTTCGTTCTGCTGCACCGAGCTGACGAGTTCTTTCGCGACGCGTGGCGACAGCACGTAGCCGCCCTCGTGAGCCAGGCGCGCGGCGTCGAGGATGCGGTCGGGCGACGTGTCCTTCACCAGGAAGCCCGCAGCGCCGGCACTGAGCATCGGGACGATGACGCGCTCCGAGGAGAACGTTGTCAGCGCGACGATCTTGATCCCGGGAAACTCCCGCGTGAGGCGCTGGGTCGCCTCGATGCCATCCATCTTGGGCATCTGCACGTCCATGAGCACGACATCGGGGTGCGTGCTGCGCACCAGCGCGATGGCGTCGATGCCGTTGTCGGCCTCTCCGACGAGATCGAACCCGTCCGAAGAGTCCAGGAAGACGCGCAGTGCAGCGCGCACCAGCGACTCGTCGTCGACGATGATCACGCGAATCGGTTGGGTCACAGCACCATCTTACGAACCGCGCGCTGTCCCCTCTTCCGTGTGATGTCGACAAAAGTCGCTATTGATGTAGCCATACGTCGGTCGTGCGCGATGACCTCTGTTTGAAGAATCGATTCGAGAGATTGCAGGAGGTGAAACACATGTGGTACTGGCTCGGACAGCTCATTGGCATTTTCAAGTGACGTCGCCCTTTCGCGAGATAATCGCGAGGTGACCTCCGTTCGTGAGAACCTCCTTCGCTTCGTGCGAGCGCCCTTCTGGGCGTACCAGCCGCTGCGGCCTGCCGCACGGCGCATCGTCATCATTCTCGCGGCAGTTGCTCTTGTTCTCGACTCGTTGTTTCGTGCAACGTCGGGAGGGCAAGGCAACATCGTTTCCGCGATAATCACGACGAGCATCACCCTTTCCGTCGCGCTCTTCGCGTGGCGGCCGCCCGTCGCCTCCATGGTTTTGGTGGCGGCAGCCCTTCTGGCTGGCGCGACGGGCACCGCAGACAGTTTGTTGGCGGGGGCTGCGATTTTGGGGCTCGTCGCATTCACATCCAGTGGACTCCTGACGGCCGTCTACTTCGCGGCCTGGTTGATCTGGCTTGGTGCCGTCGTTTGGCGCCCGGACTCGGTCTTCCAACCTTTGGGAGGGCTGATCGTTGCGATCCTCAGCGTCGTGAGTCTGATGATCGGACTGGCGATTCGGCGACAGTTCGAGAGGGCGCAGTCTTTGGCATTGCAACTCGAAGTGAGTGAGCGAGAGGTCGCGGAGCAGCTCAAACACGAACGAGACCTCATCGCGGACGAGCTGCACGACATCGTCGCGCACGAGATCACCATCGTCGCTCTGCACGCCGCGGTCTTGGACCGCACCGAAGACATGCAGACGCGGTCGCAGTCGCAGACGGCGATCCGCGAAGCGGCGGTTCAGGCGCTCACCGACATCCGTCGCGTGCTCGGGATGGTTCGCGGTGAAGAGAACCTCTCCCCCGAACGTGTGTCTTCGCCGGACGGGATCACGGGCACCATCGCTGCCGTCACGAAAGAACTCGGACAGGCGGGTATTGCGGTGACCGCGGATGTCCCCTCTGACCTGCGGCTGCCGAGCGCATCCCTCGTCGCTCTCACCCGCGTGATCCGCGAGAGTGCGACGAACGTGCTCAAGCACGCCACCGGCGCCCGCACCGTCTCCATCGT
Source organism: Microbacterium sp. MRS-1 (assembly GCF_000585455.1). Classification (NCBI taxonomy): domain Bacteria; kingdom Bacillati; phylum Actinomycetota; class Actinomycetes; order Micrococcales; family Microbacteriaceae; genus Microbacterium; species Microbacterium sp. MRS-1. The sequence goes on along the minus strand of NZ_JAUF01000068.1, from coordinate 20,416 downwards.
CCTTCGGGTCGAGCGTGATTGGGTGCACCTCACCTTTGCCGACGACTCGCCGCCTGCACGCACAGCGGGTCTGCCCGCGTCGGGTTACGGCATCATGCGTCTTCGTGAGCGCTTCCGACTTTTCGGTGGCACTTTCGAATCGGAACGAAAGTCCCAGGGTTGGGTCGTCAGCGCCTCACTTCCGCTCTCGGGCTGATCAGTACGACATTTCTGCGCACAGCGTCAAAGTAGACAAAAGTCGCAGTCGAATCCGCCGATGGTCCACGTTGGCGGCGCCTATGCGCGCCTAACCTTTTGCTAGCCGAAGAACTGATCCCCAGTCGGTTCTTCACAGGGCACGGCGCGAGACGTCCGTGATTTCGGGGACGAAGAGACCGTTCGGGGCTCGACGTCATCCGGATGTCCCCCGTAGCCGCGGCGATGGCCCGAGACCGAATCCCCCCAGATCGGTCTCGGGCCCCGCGTCTTTTTCGGCTCTGCGAGAGCGGGCCCCGATGAGGCCGGCGGTCAGGCGTCGATGGCCTCACGGTCGAGTCGGTCGCTGGAGGTGACGATGAAGTCGCGTCGCGGTGCCACATCGCTGCCCATGAGCAGTTCGAACACTCCCGAGACCGCCTCGGCATCCTGAACGCGTACGCGCCGCAGCAGTCGCCCCGCACGGTCCATCGTCGTCTCGGCGAGCTGATCGGCATCCATCTCGCCGAGTCCCTTGTAGCGCTGCACCGGCTCCTGCCAGCGCCGTCCCGACTTCTGCACCTTCGCGAGGAGAGTATGCAGCTCCTGCTCCGAGTACGTGTAGATCGTCTCGTTCGGCTTCGAGCCCGGATTGACCACGATGACACGGTGCAGCGGCGGGACGGCGGCGTACACGCGACCCGCCTCGATCAGCGGCCGCATGTAGCGGAAGAACAGCGTCAGCAGAAGCGTGCGGATGTGCGCGCCGTCGACGTCGGCGTCGCTCATCAGGATGATCTTGCCGTAGCGCGCCGCATCGAGGTCGAAGCTTCGACCGGACCCCGCCCCGATCGTCTGAATGATCGCTGCGCATTCCGCGTTGGAGAGCATGTCGCTGATCGAGGCCTTCTGGACGTTGAGGATCTTGCCGCGAATGGGCAGCAGCGCCTGATACTCACTGTTACGCGCGAGCTTCGCCGTGCCGAGGGCCGAGTCGCCCTCGACGATGAACAGTTCCGACTGCTCGACGTCCGAGGTGCGACAATCGGCGAGCTTCGCCGGCAACGATGACGACTCGAGGGCGTTCTTACGGCGCTGGGTCTCTTTGTGCGTGCGGGCCGAGATGCGCGCCTTCATCTCGGACACGACCTTGTCGAGCAGCAGCGCGGTCTGTGCCTTGTCGTCGCGCTTGCTCGAAGAGAATCGCTCGGCGAGCTCCTTGGCGACCACATTCGCGACGATGGCGCGAACCGCGGGCGTGCCCAGGATCTCCTTCGTCTGGCCCTCGAACTGGGGTTCGGGCAGGCGAACGGTGAGCACGGCCGTCAGACCGGCGGTGATGTCGTCCTTCTCGAGCTTCTCCCCCGCGCCGACCTTGAGGCGTCGGGCGTTCTGCTCGACCTGACTGCGGACGACCTTCATCAGGCCCTGCTCGAAGCCCGCCTGATGCGTTCCGCCCTTGGGTGTCGAGATGATGTTCACGAACGAGCGCGTGACCGTCTCGTAGCCCGTCCCCCAGCGCAACGCGATGTCGACCTCGCATTCGCGCTCGACGTCGGTCGGTACCATCGCTCCGCCCGCCTGCAGCACGGGCACGGTCTCAGTGAACGTGCCCGACCCGGTCAGTCGCCAGGTGTCGGTGATCGCCGCATCGGGCGCGAGGAAGTCCGCGAACTCGGAGATGCCGCCGTCGTAGCGATGGGACGTTTCGACGATCTCCTCTCCGCGCTGATCGATGATCGCGATCTCCAGACCCGGGATGAGGAACGCCGTCTGACGCGCCCGCTGCTCCAGCTCCTCGGCGTGGAATGTCGCATCCTTGGTGAAGATCTGACGGTCGGCCCAGTAGCGGATGCGCGTTCCGGTGACGCCCTTGGCAGCCTTGCCGACGACCCGCAACTGCGAGGCCTTCTCGAACGGGGTGAACGGCGACTCGGGCCCGGGCCCCGCGAACTGGCCGGGCTCTCCACGACGGAACGACATCGCATAGGTCTTGCCGTCGCGATCGACTTCGACATCCAGGCGCTCGGACAAGGCATTGACGACGGAGGCGCCGACGCCGTGCAAGCCACCCGACGCCGCGTACGAGCCGCCGCCGAACTTCCCGCCGGCGTGCAGCTTGGTGAAGACGACCTCCACGCCGCTCAGCCCGGTTCGCGGCTCGACGTCGACCGGGATGCCGCGCGCACGGTCGCGGACCTCGACGCTGCCATCGGAGTGCAGGACGATGTCGATTCGCGAGCCGTAGCCCGCGAGGGCTTCGTCGACCGAGTTGTCGATGATCTCCCACACGCAGTGCATGAGCCCGCGGGAGTCGGTCGAGCCGATATACATGCCGGGACGTTTGCGGACAGCCTCCAGGCCCTCAAGCACCTGGAGGTGGTGGGCGGAATACTCGGCGGTCACAATCCTCAAGCGTATCCAGCCCCACGGACACCCGCGCCGCGACACACAGAAGCACCTCCTACCGCGGGCGATGGCGACGGAGGCGGGGTACGCGCACAGCGAAATGTGACCGGATCGCGGCATTGCTGAGCTCGCGGCGTGGTTGTATGTCATGACACCGCACCGCATCTCATGTACCGAGGAGGAACCGAAATGAGCATGTCGACCACCGCTGAGCCTGACGTCCTCGAGTACCGACTGACCGCGACGGACCGTTGCGACTCGTGCGGAGCCCAGGCCTACATCGCGGCCGAAGTCAACGGCAGCGAACTGCTGTTCTGCGCGCACCACGGACGCAAGTACGAAGAGAAGCTGCGCGCAATCGCGACGTCGTGGCACGACGAGACGGCTCGTCTGGCCGACGCGCGCTGAGCCCTCACACGTAGACTGGCGGAGTTCCCCTTTTCCGTCCGTCCCCGGAAGGACTCTGTCATGGCGCCTCGAGGCCTTCCTCTCCTGCACCGTTTCGAAGTGCTCTTCGAGCGTGCCCGCGGGCTCGATCTCGCATCGGTGCGTGAGAGGGCGCGTTTCACTGCGCACGTGCACGGGAAGAGCTATCCGCTGGTGTTCGTCGACATGCTCTGGTCGGCGGCGCGCCATCGCGTCGGATTCAACGACTACATGGAGTTCGATTTCGCCATCCTGACGCGCGCCGAGCGGGCCACATGGGTGACCAGTCCCCTCGCACTGGAGCTCTCGAACCGCTACGACGATCCGGCTCAGGTCCATCGCTTCCACAACAAAGTGGACTTCAATCGCGATTTCGATCGTTTCCTGGGCCGAGAGTGGCTCGAGCTCGTCGCCGGCAATGCTGACCAGCTCGCGGCCTTCGCCCAGCGGCATCCCGTGTTCATCGCCAAGGTCCCCGTGAGCAAGTCCGGACTCGGGGTGCGCCGCTACGACGCGAGCGCCGTCGCCGATTGGGAGGCGTTCCACGCTGAGCTGCTTGCGAAGGGCGAGGTCCTGATCGAAGAGCGCATCATGCAGCATCCGGACCTCGAAGCCATCGCTCCCGGCACGGCCAACACGACCCGCGTCACGACCTTCGTCAAGGATGACGGAACGGTCGCGATCATCAACATGGCGCAGAAGTTCGGGCGCGGTCAGGTCAGCGACCAGGCGTCGTTCGGCGGGTTCTACACCGCCCTCCACGAAGACGGGCGCGCCATGGGGATGGGCTACTCGACGTCGGGCGAGCTCTTCGAGACCCACCCGGACACCGGCTTCCGCATCGCCGACTACCGGCTGCCGATGATGGACGAGGTGCGTGCGCTCATCACCGACGTGGCGCTGGTGATCCCCGAGGTGCGCTACGTCGGCTGGGACGTCGTCGTCACTCCGACCGGCCCCGTCCTGGTCGAAGGCAACTGGGGTGCGGGCGTGTTCGAGAACAAGCCGTCCGCGACGGGGATCCGCCACGGGCATCTTCCCCGCTACCGCGCTGCAATGGGATTCTGATCACCGACGAGAAACGCCGGCGCCTCTCACGGAGGTCGCCGGCGTTTCGCACTTTTCAGCGCGGTGTCACGCCGCCCGGATGATGCCGAGGGGGGTGGACTCGCGGCCCTGGCCCAGGGGGTTGTCCGCAAGGATGCGGACGAGCTGACGCTCCCCCGCCTTGTCGAGCGTCGAGCCGAGAATGTTCCCACCGATGTCGTTGATGTCGACGACCGCGACCTGCACGTTCCCGCCGAGCAGCGCCTGAACGCGTGCGGCCACCTCAGCCGGGCGCGTCGGGCCCAGAACGACCGCGCGGTCGTACGGCGGGATGGTCCCGTTGGTCGGACCGTCGATCGCGCGCGCCTTGTCGCCGGCGATGCGGTAGAAGTCGCCGCGGCGTCCGAACGCCTTCGTCACCGCGCTGATCGCCGCAGCGAAGAGGATCCGCGGGGTGCCGCACTCCCGAAGGGCCATCTCCATCGTTTCCGGCATGCCGAGCCCGATACCGTAGGAGGTCTTCGTCACGTACTTCGACAGGAAGTGCGCCAGGCGGCGTGGGCGGATCTCGTCGAGCGTGTAGGAACGGCCCTGCGTGATCGCGACGATCTTCTCCGTGATGAACAGCAGGTCGCCGTCCGTCACCTGGTCGGCTGCGTACGCGGTGACGACCTCGTCGAGATCGTCACCGGGCATGACGACGCGCGTGCGGATCGGAATCCGTGCGAACGTCGTCCCCTCGATGGTGACGGTGAGGGCCTTGCCGTCGTTGGGAAGCTCCCCGCTCATTCGAGGTAGTCCCGCAGCGACTGCGATCGCGAGGGGTGTCGGAGCTTCGCCATGGTCTTCGACTCGATCTGACGAATGCGCTCGCGCGTGACGCCGAAGGTATCGCCGATCTGGTCGAGCGTCTTGGGCTGTCCATCACCGAGGCCGAAGCGCATGCGGATCACACCCGCCTCGCGCTCGCTCAGCGAGTCCAGCAGCGACTCGAGCTGACGCTGCAGCATGGTGAACCCGACGGCATCCGCCGGGACGACCGCCTCGGTGTCCTCGATGAGGTCACCGAACTCGCTGTCGCCGTCCTCACCCAGGGGGGTGTGCAGCGAGATCGGCTCGCGCCCGTACTTCTGCACCTCGATGACCTTTTCGGGGGTCATGTCGAGTTCGCGACTGAGCTCTTCGGGCGTGGGTTCGCGGCCGAGGTCCTGCAGCATCTGACGCTGCACGCGCGCAAGCTTGTTGATGACCTCGACCATGTGAACGGGGATACGGATCGTGCGAGCCTGGTCGGCCATGGCGCGCGTGATCGCCTGACGGATCCACCATGTCGCGTACGTCGAGAACTTGAAGCCCTTGGTGTAGTCGAACTTCTCGACCGCGCGGATGAGGCCCAGGTTGCCCTCCTGGATCAGGTCCAGGAACTGCATGCCGCGGCCCGTGTAGCGCTTGGCGAGGGAGACGACCAGGCGCAGGTTGGCGCCGAGCAGGTGGCTCTTGGCGCGCTGGCCGTCGCGAGCGACCCACTGGAGGTCCAGCCCGAGCTGGCTCGACTTCTCCGACGCCGACATGTGCGAGAGCTTCTCTTCGGCGAACAGACCCGCCTCGATCCGCATCGCGAGCTCGACCTCTTCGGCCGCGTTCAGCAGCGGGACCTTACCGATCTGCTTCAGGTAGTCCTTGACCGGGTCGGCCGTCGCGCCGGTGATCTGTGTCGAGTAGACGGGAACATCGTCCTCGTCGCTCGAGGAAATGACGATGGCGCCCGTGGGGAGCGGCTCGGAGAAGGCAGGCTTCGTCGTGCCGTCCTCGTCCTCGTCGTCGTCCTCGCCCTTCTTGCCGGCGGCTCCGGTCGACGCCTCGGCAGCATCATCGCCGGACTCGTCGTCCGCGGCGTCCTCGATGTCGGTGTCATCGAGCTCGACGTCGTCGTCGATCTCTTCGTCGTCGTCCGCGGTCTTCTTCGACGCCTTCTTGGGCGCCGCCTTCGCCTTGGCCGGAGCCTTCGACGTCGCCTTCTTGGCGGCGGTCGTGGTCGTCGCCTGTTCCGTGGCGGACTCCGTGGCTTCCTCCTCCTCGACCTTGCGGGAGCGGGTGGTCTTCGTGCCTGAGGTCACGTCTTGCCTTTCACCGACGCACGCGCCGGGTTTTCGGACAGGAGTAAGACCCTTGTCAAGTCCGCAGTCGCCTCGTCACGAGCCGACCCCGGTTCGACAACGGGTCAGGTTTCCATTGTCGCATACATCATCGGACAGACCGTGCGCAACAGTCCGTCAGGATCCCCACAGCATCCATAACATCGCGGGGACGCTGCGCATTCCGCTCAGCGTCGACCGCGGCGGTCCTCGCCGCGCCAGTCGTCGCCTCGGCGGTCGTCGTCCCGGCGGTGGTCGTCGGTGCGACGGTCAGCGAGGAAGCGCTCCAGTTCCGCAGCGAGCTCGTCTGCGCTGGGCAGATCACCGGGGTGGATGATCGGCTGACCGAGGTTCGATCCAGCCATGTACGCGTCGTAACGCTCTTCCAGAGCGTGCAGCATGGAGGTCAGCTCGGCGTTGCCCTCAACCTGGTCGTCGACCTTCGCGACGTACTCTCGGTTCTCCTCGCGCACATCGTCGACGTTGAAGACGAGTCCACTGGCCACCGAGAGGCTGTCCAGTCCCGCCAGTGCGGCGGCCGGGTAGTCGGTGTCGGCGAGGTAATGGGGCACCAGAAGCACGAATCCTGCGACCGAGGCTCCGCTCTGCGCGAAGCGGTGCTCCAGGAGATGACCGGCCGTCGCCGGCACCTGCGTGTGAGGCTGCCACACCGAGTGCGCCTGTGTCAGGTCGGCGCGCGTCCCGCTCACCGTCGTGCCGATCGGGCGCGTGTGCGGTACAGGCATGGGAATGGCGTGCACCCACGTCACCGACGACACCTGCAATCCTTCGGCCAAGCCCACGACCGTCTCGGTGAATGCTTCCCAGGCGAAGTCCGGCTCGTACCCCGCCAGCAGAACGAAGGGCTGACCGAGCGCGTCATGCGCGAGCGAGAGCTCCAGGCGCGGCGGGCGGTAGTCGGCGAGATGGTCGGCGTCGAAGGTGATCGTCGGGCGGCGCGCGCGGTAATCCAGGAGCACGTCGGCCGAGAACGTCACGATCGGCGCCGGCTCGAGGTCGTCGCGGAACATCGCCACCATCTGCGAGACGGCGCCCCCGGCATCCGTGAACCCGGTCAGCACGATCACCAGCGGAAGGTCGGCAGGGACCGGTGGGGCCGACGCCACACGCTCGTACAGGGGACCGCTCAAGGGCATGAGTCCACTGTACGAGCCTTCCCCGGGCGCAGGTCCGCGTGCCGCTGACAGCGAACACGCGGGGTGCGGCTCGCCGCCGTCGAGCGTCGCCGACCCCGGAGGACGCAAACCTAGGATGGAGGTCATGGCGTTTCCCGAGCTGTCGTACACGACCGATCCGCTGCGCGAGACGAAGGCCGATGCCCTCGTGCTCGCCCTCCCTCCCCTCGATCATGATGCGGGTGCTCTCGACCAGTGGCCGGGGCTGGCCTCGGCGTTGAACGCCGTGGGCTTCTCGGGCGCTCTCGGCGCAACGGTGCGCGCCTACGCGCCGGAGGCGACGTCGCTGCCCCTGATCGTCGTGGGCACCGGACCCGCGCCCGACACCGCGGCGCTGCGTGAAGCGGTCGGCGCCGCTCTGAGAACGACGACCGGCTTCGACACCGTGGCCGTCGAAGCCCCGGCAGTCGATGAGGACGGGTGGCGAGCCGTGGCGGAGGGCGCCGCGCTCGGCGCGTACCGCTTCGACGGGTACAAGTCGGTTGCCGCTGCCGCTCGCGCGTCACACGTGGTCATTCGTGGTGAGCGTCCCCCCGCCGCCTCGGCGCTGGCTCGAGCGCAGGCCGTCGGCGCTGCCGCCGCGCTCGTCAAGGATCTCGTCCACACCCCGGCCGAGTGGCTGGGGCCGCAGGATGTCGCGGATGCCGCTCGGGAGGCGCTGGCGGAGCTCCCCGTGGACGTCGTCGTCCTCGATGAGAAGCAGCTCGCCGCCGACGGCTACGGGGGCATCCTCGGCGTGGGGCAGGGCTCGGACCGACCGCCCCGTCTCGTGCGACTCGACTACGCCCCTGCGGATGCCGAGCGCCATGTCGCGATCGTCGGCAAGGGCATCACGTTCGACACCGGTGGGCTCTCGCTCAAGCCGCCCGCGGGAATGGTGGGCATGAAGTACGACATGGCCGGCGCGGCGACGGTGCTGGCCGTCGTCCGTGCGGCCGCGCAGCTGCGTCTGCCGGTGCGCGTGTCGGGATGGCTCTGTCTCGCCGACAACATGCCGTCGGGACGAGCAACGCGTCCCGGAGACGTGCTGCGGATTCTGGGCGGCACCACTGTCGAGGTGCTGAACACCGACGCCGAGGGACGGCTCGTCCTGGCCGACGGTCTCGTCGCGGCCAGCCGCACGCACCCGGACGTGATCGTCGACGTCGCCACGCTCACCGGAGCCATCTCGGTGGCGCTGGGCTCTCGCCACACCGGCGTCATGGGCTCGGAGGAAGCGGTTGCCGAGTACCTGGATGCGGCGGAGTCCGCGGACGAGCTGGCCTGGCCGCTCCCGCTGCCGGCGCATATGGAAGAGGAGCTCGACTCCCCCATCGCCGACCTCGTGAACGCGAAGATCGGCGACCCGACGGGCGGTTCGCTGTTCGCTGGACTCTTCCTCCAGCGGTTCGTCGGGCGTGTCTCCGACGACGCGGACGCGCCTCGCCTCCCCTGGGTGCACCTCGACATCGCCGGCAGCGGGAGCACCAAGCCCGCGACCGGTGCCACGGACAAGGGCCCCACCGCGGCCACCGTTCGATCCCTGCTCGCATTCGTCGAAGGAGACGCACGATGACCGCACACCACTCCGATCTCGTGGTCCTGGGCGGCGGATCGGCCGGATACGCAGCGGCGATCCGCGCGGCCGAGCTCGGTCGCTCGGTCACCCTCGTCGAGAAGGACAAGCTCGGCGGCACGTGCCTTCATCGCGGCTGTATCCCGACCAAGGCGATCCTGCATGCGGCAGAGATCGCTGATGCCGTCCGTGACGCGTCGAGCGTCGGCGTGGCGGCGACGTTCGAGGGCATCGACGTGGCGGGGGTCACGGCTTTCCGCGAGGGCATCGTCGCCAAGAAGTTCGCGGGACTCACCGGCCTCATCAAGGCGCGCGGGATCACGGTGGTCACCGGAGAGGGACAGTTGGTCGTCGACGACGACGGCCCCGCCGTCACGGTCGGCGAGGACACCTATCGCGGTACCGACGTCCTTCTCGCCACCGGCTCGCACACGCGCACCCTGCCCGGCATCGAGATCGGCGGCCGGGTCCTCTCCAGCGAGGAGGCCCTCGCGCTCGCAGAGGTGCCCGCGTCGGTCATCGTCCTCGGCGGCGGGGTGATCGGCGTCGAGTTCGCGAGCGCGTGGCGATCGATGGGTGCGGAGGTCACGATCGTTGAGGCGCTCGACCACCTCCTGCCCGCGGAGGACGTCTCCTCGAGCAAAGCCCTGGAGCGCGCCTTCCGCAAGCGCGGCATCGTCTCTCGACTCGGTTCCCGCTTCGCCTCCGTCTCGCAGACGGATGCCGGGGTCACGATCGTCCTGGCCGACGGCAGCGAGCTGAGCGCGGACTACCTCCTCGTGGCCGTCGGACGCGGTCCGTCGACGGCCGGGATGGGATTCGATGAGGCGGGGGTGGCTCTGGAGCGCGGCTTCGTGAGCGTGGACGAGCGCCTGCGGACATCGGTCCCGCACGTCTGGGCGGCGGGCGACATCGTCCCCGGCTTGCAGCTGGCCCACCGTGGCTTTCAGCAGGGGATCTTCGTGGCTGAGGAGATCGCGGGCCTCGGCCCCGTCATGGTCGCGGAGCACACCATCCCGCGGGTCACGTACTCGCACCCCGAGGTGGCCTCCGTCGGCATCACCGAGGCAGCCGCGCGTGCTGCCCACGGTGACGCGGTCGCCGTCTCTGAGTACAACCTGGCCGGCAACGGGCGTAGCGAGATCATCGGCACGGGCGGCATCGTCAAGATCGTCCGCCTGGTCGACGGGCCCGTGATCGGCATCCATCTGGTCGGCGATCGCGTCGGCGAGCTCATCAGCGAGGGCCAGCTGGCCGTCGCCTGGGAAGCGCACCCGGAAGACATCGCGCCGTACGTGCACGCGCACCCGACGCAGAGCGAGGCGCTCGGCGAGGCGTTCCTCGCCCTCGCGGGCAAGCCTCTGCACGCCCTCTGAAAACCCCCACCATTCCTCCCCCGTCCGACACGTCACCGCTTCGGGCCGTGAGGGTCACTAAGCTAGTTGTCGGACATCGAACTTCTGAAGGAGACACAGTCATGAGCACATCCGTGGTCCTCCCCGCGCTCGGAGAGAGCGTCACCGAGGGAACGGTCACCCGTTGGCTCAAGAAGGTCGGTGACACGATCCAGGCCGACGAAGGGCTGCTCGAGATCTCGACCGACAAGGTCGACACCGAAATCCCCTCTCCCGTCAGCGGCGTGATCGAGGAGATCCTGGTCGCTGAGGACGAGACCGTCGAGGTCGGCGCCGTTCTCGCGAAGATCGGAGACGGCTCGGCTGCCGCACCGTCCGACGATGCGCCCGCCGCAGAGCAGCCCGCCGCTGAGCAGGCTCCTGCCGAAGCGGCCCCCGCCCCCGAACAGGCTCCCGCGGCTCCTGAGGCCAACGCTGCGCCGTCCGGCGATGCGAAGGACGTCGTTCTTCCCGAGCTGGGTGAGAGCGTCACCGAGGGAACGGTGACGCGTTGGCTCAAGCAGGTCGGCGAAGAGGTCGCCGTCGACGAGCCGCTCCTCGAGATCTCGACCGACAAGGTCGACACCGAGATCCCCTCTCCGATCGCCGGCACGCTGCAGGAGATCCTCGTCGCCGAGGATGAGACGGTCGCCGTCGGCGCTGTGCTCGCGCGCATCGGTTCGGGTGCCCCTGCACCCGCTGCTCCGGCGGCAGCTGCGCCTGCTCCGGCTGCCGAAGCGTCGGCCGCTCCTGCCCCCGCTGCCGCGCCTGCACCCGCTGCGGCGCCTGCACCGGCCGCTTCTCCTGCTCCCGCTGCCGCGCCTGCACCCGCTGCGGCGCCTGCGCCGGTCGCTGCTCCCGCTGCCGCGCCTGCGGACGACGCGGCGACCTACGTCACTCCCCTCGTGCGCCGGCTCGCGCAGCAGCAGGGTGTGGACCTGGCGTCCGTCACCGGGACCGGTGTCGGTGGTCGCATCCGCAAGGAAGACGTGCTCAAGGCGGCCGAGGCTGCCCAGGCCGCTCCTGCAGCCGCGGCTGTCACGCCCGCTCCGGCGGCGGCCGCCCCGCTCGAGGTTTCGCCCTTGCGCGGCACGACCCAGCCGATGTCCCGACTTCGCAAGGTGCTCGCCGAGCGCGCGGTTGCCTCGATGCAGCAGACGGCCCAGCTCACCACGGTCGTGAAGGTGGACGTCACGAAGGTCGCGTCGTACCGCACGGCGGTCCAGAAGGACTTCGTCGCGAAGACGGGCGGCAAGCTGTCGTTCCTGCCGTTCTTCGTCCTCGCTGCCGCCGAGGCGCTGCAGGCGTTCCCGGTGATCAACGCCACGGTGGACGGCACCGACATCGTCTACCCCGCCACCGAGAACATCTCGATCGCGGTCGACACCGAGCGCGGCCTGCTGACCCCCGTTCTCCGTGACGCGGGCGCCAAGACGCTGGCGGGGATCTCGTCCGAGATCGCCGACCTCGCCGCTCGCACGCGCGATAACAAGCTGAAGCCCGACGAGCTCGCCGGTGGCACGTTCACCGTGACCAACACCGGCTCCCGCGGCGCTCTCTTCGACACCCCGGTCGTCTTCCTTCCGCAGTCCGCGATCCTCGGCACCGGCGCGGTCGTCAAGGAGCCCGGTGTGGTCAAGGTCGACGGCGTCGAGGCGATCGCCGTGCGCTCCTACGTCTATCTGGCACTGTCGTACGATCACCGCATCGTCGACGGCGCCGACGCGGCCCGCTTCCTGGGTGCGGTCAAGACCCGCCTGGAGACGGCGGACTTCGAGGCCAACCTGGGAATCTGAGGGCGCGCCCGGCCAACGGGCTCGCATGTCATGGCTGATCCGCGACGTCGTACACGTCGCGGATCAGCCATTTTCCGTCGACCTGCACGAGAACGAGCACCTGGCTGGGCTGCTGTCCGCCGGAGACGCGATAGGCGGCCACGCCGCCGTACTCGTCGAGGAGGGTGACCTCGCGCAGTTCAGCGTCCTCGACGACGACGCTGTCAGGAACGCCGGCGCTCGGGTCCTCCAGAATGTCGGAGCAGTCGGCGGCCTGCTCCCGGGTGCATGACGCGAGATCGGCAAGGAGGCGGCGCGCGATGTCGCCTTCGTCGGCGCTCTGCGACGGCGCAGGCGCTGCGGCATCCGACGCACCGGAGTCGGGGGTCGCTGCCGGGGTGGACACGGCCCCGCTGTCCAGCGACGGTGTGGATGCCGCGGGCGTCGTGGATGAAGCGCTCTCGCCGACCGGCCACGCGAGACCCACGGCGATGACGATCGCGGCCGCGGCAGCGGCCACGAGCAGCGGGGATCGCCGGCGGCGGCGTGGCGCATGATCCTTGTGCGCCCGTGTGGTCGTCGCCGACAGGGCGCGGCGTCCGGCCCGGTCTCGTACCGCCGTCAGCCCGTGCCTGCGCGTCGCGCGCATCGTGCGCCTCAGCGCGGAGCGAACATCGCCCAGGACGTTCAGCGCACGAGCGGCAAGGTCGCGCTCGACGAGCGGCGCGACCCAGCTCGACGCATCCGAGGCGCGGTCGTCGCCGGTCCGACCGCGGTGTACGGCCCGACGCGGCGCCGGGATGGCCGCGACCCCCCTGTTCGCGTCGGCGGTCGGCAGAGGAGCCGGTTCAGCGGCGGCGAAGAGCTCATCTTCCGCACGCTCGCGCCGCCCCGGCGTGATGCGACCCTCGCTGATCAGTTCCGCGGCGTCGAGCACCGCCTGCCGCAGACCCGGCGCGGCAGCCTCGGCGAGCTCCTTCAGCAGTGCGACGGAATCGTCCCGCCAGGCCGGTCCGGTCGCAGCAAGGAGTGGACAACCTTCGGCATCCACCCACCAGGAGCCGACGGTGAACCCGCAGCGCTCTGCCTCGGCGGCGCCACGCAGCACACTGACGGCGGCGGTGACGAGCGCTCCCGCCTCCCACGCACGCCCGGCGACGAGAGTGATCAGTCGGTGCGGGCAGTGCGGGAGCAGGGCAGCGTGACCGTCCGGAGTGCGCGCCAGGTCGACGGGGGCGAGCACATGCTCGCCGCCCCGTACCCGCCAGATCTCGCTCGGCAGATCCTGCAGGGGCACCCACACTCTCGGAGGCGTGCCCGCGCGCAGGTCGCCGGGAAACGGGGCGTCGGCGGCGCCCAGCGTCCTCAGCAGCGGCGGCGGGGCGAGCACACCGGAATCGATGCTCATATCGTGAGTGTCGCCGCTCGTGGACCGGGCCGGCCGCCGCGCGGGTCAACTGTGCAGACGCCAAGGGTTTGCCACGCTGGGGAGGAGTTCTCGTCGCACCGCGTGCGCGTGCGCCGTGTCGCCGCGACGGTAGGCTGTGTGCCATGGCATCCCGCAGTTCCGCACCCGACAAGGGCCCTGGCTTCTTCTCCCAGATCCGCTCGCTCTACACCTTCACGAAGGCCGAATTCTCGTGGCTGCCGTGGGTGCTGGCCGCTGTCGTGGTCGTCGGAATCGGCATCGGCGTCCTCATCGGGTTCCTCATCCCGCCTGCGGCCATCTGGAGCGTCATCCTGTGGGGTGTCACCGGCCTGCTGTTCGGTCTCTTGGGCGCCATGATCGTGCTCACACGTCTGTCCACCCGCGCGATGTACATCAAGCTCGACGGGATGCCGGGAGCTGCCGGTCACGTGCTGTCGACCTCGCTCGGCCGCAGTTGGGTGGCCTCGGAGATGCCCGTCGGGGTCAACCCGAAGACGCAGGACGCGGTCTACCGCGTGATCGGCCGCGGTGGCGTCGTGATCGTGGGCGAGGGCGCACGCGGGCGGCTCACCCGACTCGTCAACGACGAGAAGATGAAGGTCCAGCGCGTGGCCTCAGGCGTGCCGATCAATGTGCTGTACATCGGCCACGGCGAGGGCGACGTGCCCATCTCGAAGCTCTCGGCGACCATCAAGTCGTTCCCCAAGAAGGTCGATCGTACGACGATGGCGGCTGTCGTCAAGCGCGTGGACTCGGTCTCGCAGTCCGTCACCTCGCTGCCGATCCCGAAGGGCATCGATCCGATGCGAGCCCGCGCGCCGCGCCCACGCTGAGCCTCAACCGCGAACGAGGACCGTCCCCGCGATCTTGTCGTGAAGGCCGCGGTGATCGCCGTCCCAGATCACGGCGGGGATGATCAGGGCGAGCAGGAGGGTGCGCACCAGCGGACGCCAGAGGCCGCTCCAGCCTCCGTCGACACGGACGATCCGCATGCCGAACAGCCGATGTCCCGGGCTTCCCCCGAGCGTCGGGATGAACAGTACCTGGACGGCGAGGAAGATCAGGTTCGACGCGACCGGATTGGCGTACCGGAACCCCGTGACCTCGTCCAGGACCGGGAAGAATGCGTAGGCGATCAGTGTCGCTGTTGCCAGATCGACGGCGAGAGCGCCGATGCGTCGACCGAGTCGTGCGATGCTGCCCGGGCCCGAAGGGGGCATCCCGAGCCGCTCTCCGGGATAGGTGCTGTCGTGATGTCCCGTATTGTCGGAAGTACCTGCCGTCACCGGGTCAGCTTATCCGCGTCGCTGTAACATCCTCGAAACACGGGGGATACTGCCGGGCAACCGGTCATCGATAGCGTCGAGGCGGGCCTGATCCCGTTCAGGCGTGTTCCACACCCGATCTTGGAGACTCCATGTTCAAAGATTCATCCGAGGTTCTGAAGTTCATCAAGGACGAGGACGTCAAGTTCCTCGACATCCGGTTCACGGATCTGCCTGGTGTGCAGCAGCACTTCAACATCCCGGCCTCGACCGTCGACGAGGAGTTCTTCACGGTCGGCCAGCTGTTCGACGGCTCGTCGATCCGCGGTTTCGCGAACATCCACGAGTCGGACATGCAGCTCATCCCCGACGTCTCGACGGCCTACATCGATCCGTTCCGCGAAGCGAAGACGCTGATCATGCTCTTCGACATCTACAACCCGCGCAACGGCGAGATCTACAGCAAGGACCCGCGTCAGGTCGCCAAGAAGGCCGAGAAGTACCTCGCGTCGACGGGCATCGCCGACACCGCGTTCTTCGCCCCGGAGGCGGAGTTCTACATCTTCGACGACGTCCGCTATGAAGTGAAGCAGAACGCCTCCTTCTACAGCGTCGATTCCGAAGAGGGCGCCTGGAACACGGGTCGCGCCGAAGAAGGCGGCAACCTCGCCAACAAGACGGCCTACAAGGGCGGCTACTTCCCCGTCTCCCCCGTCGACAAGACGGCCGATCTCCGCGACGACATCAGCCTGCACCTCATCGACGCGGGTCTGATCCTCGAGCGTGCGCACCACGAGGTGGGCACCGGTGGTCAGCAGGAGATCAACTACCGCTTCGACACGATGGTGCACGCGGCGGACGACATCCTGAAGTTCAAGTACATCGTCAAGAACGTCGCCGAGCAGTGGGGCAAGGTCGCGACCTTCATGCCCAAGCCGCTCTTCGGAGACAACGGTTCGGGCATGCACACCCACCAGTCGCTGTGGCTCGAGGGCAAGCCCCTCTTCTACGACGAGAAGGGCTACGGCGGCCTGTCCGACGTCGCTCGTTGGTACATCGGCGGTCTGCTGGCGCACGCGCCGGCTGTCCTCGCCTTCACCAACCCGACGCTGAACTCCTACAAGCGTCTGGTCAAGGGCTACGAGGCTCCGGTCAACCTGGTCTACTCTGCCGGTAACCGCTCGGCCGCGATCCGCATCCCGATCACGGGCAGCAACCCGAAGGCCAAGCGCATCGAGTTCCGCGCGCCCGACGCCTCGGGTAACCCGTACCTCGCCTTCGCCGCGCAGATGATGGCGGGCCTCGACGGCATCAAGAACCGCATCGAGCCGCACGAGCCGGTCGACAAGGACCTCTACGAGCTGCCGCCCGAGGAGGCCAAGAACATCCCTCAGGTTCCGAACTCGCTGCTCGACTCGCTCGAGGCGCTGCGTGCAGACCACGAGTTCCTCCTCGCCGGTGGTGTGTTCACGCCCGAGCTGATCGAGACCTGGATCGAGTACAAGATCGAGAACGAGATCAAGCCGCTCGCCGCGCGCCCGCACCCGTTCGAGTACGAGCTGTACTTCGGGGTCTGATCCCGGGAGGCCCTCAGAGCCACACTTCCGGTCTCTGAGCCCAGTAATTTACTGAGCCCCAGGCGGCAGATGCCGTCTGGGGCTCAGTCTATCTCTGGACGTTTGCGGACGGCTACGGGGAGTAAACGGACAGGTTTTCGGACAGCGGCGCACGAGCTACTTCAGCCAGACCCTTCAACCCTTCGAAGACCCAGGTGGTCAAAGGTCGGGTCGCGCGCACAAGTGCCTCCCCTCTCGTCGGCGAGCTGGGCGACGGAGCGTCGGGGGGCTCCACTAGCGTGGACAAGTGGATGCGATTCTTGAACCGCGAGCAGTCGGTGACGTCACCGGAGCCTTCTTCGTTCCCGGTTACCAGCGGGGTTACCGGTGGGGTCCTGACGAGGTCGACCGTCTCCTCGCAGACATCTGGGAGAGCAACGGCGAGCCGTACTACCTCCAGCCCGTGGTCGTAAAACAGATGGCCGACGGTCGGTGGGAACTCATCGACGGCCAGCAGCGGTTCACCACTCTGTACCTGATCTTCCAGTACATGCGGGATCAGGGGCTGCAGAGCGCCGGCGCTGGCTACTCGATCGAGTACGAGACACGCCCCGGCAGCCAAGAGTTCCTACGGTCACCGATGGCCGACCACAAGGACGAGAACATCGACTTCCACCACATCTTCGGAGCGTACGAACGAATCCGCACATGGTTCGAGGCGTGGGAGCATCGCACTCAGCACGTCGCCAACAAGTTCTACGGCTACCTCTTCGACTCGGTCAAAGTGATCTGGTATGAGGCATCGCAAGATCTCGATTCCATCACCCTGTTCACCCGACTGAACGTCGGGCGGATCCCGTTGACTGACGCCGAACTCGTCAAGGCGCTCGTGTTGGCAAACAGCCGTGCGCGTCCTGGATACTCAGACAAGAGCGAGCAGATCGCCGCGCAGTGGGACCAGTTCGAGCGGGAACTTCGCGCGCCGGAGGTGTGGTCGTTCATCACAGGCCGACACGAGCAAGAGGCAACCCACATCGGGCTCGTCCTCGACACTCTCGCCGATCAGATCGGCGGGAGGCCTTCCGGTCGGCACCGCCCTCGCTACTACACGTTCGAAACGCTGAGGAACGAAATCACCGCAGATGCGCAGGCATTCTGGGACCGAGTCGTCAGGCTCCATTCACTGATCCTCGGCTGGCACGACGACCGCCAAGTCTTCCACAAGGTCGGATTCCTGATCCAGGTCGGAAGCGACACCTTCGGCCAGCTCGTGAATATGGCCGACGGCCTCACCAAACCGCAGTTGCATGAGGCCCTCGACGGCCGAATCCGTGATGTGCTCGACCTGACGGAGGAGGACCTCGGCGCACTGGATTACGACACTAGGAGCGCGAAATGTAACGAGGTCTTGCTGCTGATGAACGTGGAGACAGTTCGCGCCCGCAAGGACGACACTGCCCGGTATTCGTTCAACGCCCACTCACGCGGCTCCTGGTCGCTGGAGCACATCCACGCGCAGAACGCCAAGGAACTCCGGCGCGACGAGAAGATCTGGCGCGAGTGGCTCCTGCTACAGCGCGATGTCGTGGAGGACCTGCCGACGCTCGAGAGCGCGGTCCGCGCCGAACTCCTCTCCGAGATCGACGACGTGCTCGGGATGATCGCGGAGCAGCAGGTTCATGGAGTCGGCGTCCGCTTCGACGCGGTGAAGGCCGCCGTCGAGGATGCCCTCACGGACGAATCGACTCGCCGGGGAGAAAACGTGCACTCGCTGGCGAACCTGGCCTTGCTGGCAAGTGGCGACAACAGCGCCCTCAGCAACTCGACGTTCGAGGTCAAGCGTCGGGAGATTCTCGCCCGGGACAAAGCCGGCTCATACATTCCGCCGTGCACCCGCAACGTGTTCCTCAAGTACTACACCGATGCCGACGACCAGCAGATTCACTTCTGGGGAGCCGCCGACCGCGAGAGCTATCTGAAGGCGATCCTCGAAGCCGTCGCCCCGTACCTGCAGACGTCGGAGGTCGCAGCGTGACCGAGATGCGCGGCACCAAGACCTCATTCGCCCGCATGTTCCAGCCCGGTGAGACCGGCGCGGACACCATCAAGCGTGTCGAGATCCCGCTCATCCAGCGCGACTACGCGCAGGGCCGAGACGAACGCGGTGTCAACAGCATCCGCGCAGACTTCCTCGGCGTCCTCATTGAGGCGCTCGTAGGCGACGAGACTGTCGATCTCGACTTCGTGTACGGGGAGATTGGCGACGGAACGCTGCGACCCCTCGACGGACAGCAACGCCTCACAACCCTGTTCCTCATTCACTGGTAGATCGCTGCGCGAACTGATCGACTCCACGAGGCCGCGGCGGTCCTCCGGTTCGAGTACGCGACTCGTGCAAGCGCCGAACTCTTCTGCCGCGAGCTCGTCAAGCCCGAGCACTCCCCCGGCGATGACTTCTCCACGCCAAAGACGTGGATCACGGATCAAGCGTGGTATCTCCATGCCTGGCGGCACGACCCGACAATCCAATCGATGTTGAACATGCTCGACGCGGTCCACGAGCGAATCATCGCGGAGAACATCGATCTCGATTCCGCATGGGAGCGACTCATGGACGAGTCGGCACCAGCGGTGTCCTTCTACCTTCTTCCCATCGACGACATGCCTTCCGGCGAAGAGCTGTACATCAAGATGAACTCGCGGGGAAAGCCGCTCACGGACTTCGAGAACTTCAAGGCGAGACTGGAGAAGCTCTTTCACGAGACTCTGCCCAAGGACGACTTCGACGCGATCATCCACAAACTCGACGGTGTGTGGAGCGACGTGCTCTGGAGCTTCCACGGCGGAGACCACCTCATCGACGACGAGTTCCTCCGGTACCTCGAGTTCATCATCGAGATCAGCGAGTGGCGCGACAACGTGGTCCCTGAGGGCACCCTGCTGGAGCGGGCGGAACGCGCCTTCGACGTCGGCAACCCGAACGCAGCGAGTCACATCGCCTTCTTGACTCATGCCTTCGACACCTGGGTAGGCGTCGACGACGTGCGCGCAGCATTTGAGGAGCACTTCGTCGACCTCGCCCGCAGCAGCGCCGCATCACAGACCGGGCGTGTGCCGCTCGACACCACGAATCTCAACCTGTTCGAAGGCTGTCTCGAGCTGTACGGAAAGCGAACTGGAAACCGGCGGCTCTTCTCGCTGGCGGAGACGCTCATGCTCTTCGCCGTGCTCATCCATCGGCAGTATGCGACCGAGGAAATCGCGGCTCGACTCCGAATCCTTCGCAATCTCGTCGATGGCGCCGACGACGAAGTGCGCCTCGAACGGATGGGTGACCTCATCCCGAGCGTCGAGCAACTCATTCGCGACGGCGACCTCGCAACGACCCGCGGCTTCAACCCCGACCGCGTGCAAGACGAACTCGACAAGATCGCGCTGATCGAAACCCACCCAGAGCTCGAACACTCAGTGCATTCCCTCGAAGACCATCCACTTCTTCGCGGCAGGATCTTCGCGTTCGACCTCGACCCAGAGTCGCTCCAGCGCCACGCGACTGTGTTTCCCGATGTCGTCGCGCCGCAGCACTGGCCGATCTTGACCGGCGCGCTCTTGGCGAAGGGCGACTACGGATATCCCCGCACGGCGGGAAGAGCCGTTCAGCTGGGAACCGGAGACCCGAAGCAGAGCGCGCGGTGGCGTGGCGTGTTCTCCAATCGAGGACGCGGTCGGAACCAGGCACTCCGAGCCGCACTCGCCTCCCTGCTCGACGACGTCGCGGCGGACGGTGGTGGCAGCGTCGGTCACTCGTTGCAGCGAGTCACCGATGAGTTCGTCGAGCAGGCCCGGTCAACGCGACGCTTCACCTGGCGCGCGTATCTCGCGACCTACCCGGAGATGCGGGAGGGCGAGACGGGCGTCTACTACGGCGAGTACCTGCAGGAAACTGGGCAGTGGAGACACTCCATGTGCATGTTGCGCACCCCTGACCTCATGTCGGCGGCGCGTGAATCCTGGTCACTTTCGGCGCTCGAAAAGTGAACGGTTGCGGGCAGTCT